>JAWWOY010000063.1:0-2620 GCA_033851195.1 Kribbellaceae bacterium
GCCGGCACCACCATCGGCTGAAGCATCTGGGCGACTGGCAGGTGTTCAGTACCGATGACGGCACGCTGATCTGGATCAGCCCGACCGGGCGCGCCTACATCGACCCGCCCGCCCTGCCACGCGCCGCCTGACACCGTACCGAGTTGATCCGACCAGCTCCGGCCCCGGCTGTGCGCGAGGTCCAGATGCAGGTCGGCACCGGCGCTCGAAGCCGACCTGAATCAGGCGCTGAATCCTCGGAATTGGCCCTCGGATCTTCCACAGAAGTGGACCATACACCTGGGCCGATCCGTGTCTAGCGTTGTCCTCATGACCGCTACCCGGAACACCCGAGTCAAGATCGCGAGCCTCGCCCCCGACTTCTACAAAGCCCTGATCGCACTGGACGCCGAGTCCGCGACCGGCCTCGACGAGCGGCTCGCCGACCTCGTCCGGATCCGCGCCTCTCAGCTGAACGGCGGCGCCTACTGCCTGGACATGCCCACGCTCGACGCCCGGCACGCCGGCGACTCCGAGCAGCGGCTGTACCTGGTCGGCGCCTGGCGCGAGGCCCGCAAGTTCTACAGCCCGCAGGAGCAGGCCGCGCTGGAGCTGACCGAGGCGATCACCCTGATCAGCGTCGACCACGTCCCGGACGAGGCCTACAACGCGGCCGCCGAGGTCTTCGACGAGAAGGAACTGGCGCAGCTGATCGGCCTCATCATCACCATCAACGCCTGGAACCGGGTCGGTGTCACCGGCCGTCTGGAGCCCGGCCACTACAATCCCAGCTGATGACCGCCGAGATCTTCCGGGCGCTGCACCACGGGCCCGCTCCCCTAGTTCTGCCGAACGCGTGGGACCCGGTCAGCGCCCGGGTCGTCGCCGAGGCCGGTTACCCGGCGATCGCCACCAGCAGTGCGGCGGTCGCCCGGGTGATCGGGTACGACGACGGCCAGCAGACGCCGCCCGCCGAGATGTTCGGCGCGATCGCGCGGATCGCCCGCGCTGTCGACGTACCGGTGACGGCAGATCTGGAAGCGGGCTACGGCCTGGCTCCGAAGGAGTTCGTCGAGCGGTTGCTCGAAGCCGGCGCCGTCGGCTGCAATCTGGAGGACTCCGATCCGGCCACCGGAGCGCTGACCGATACATCACGGCAGGCCGACTATTTGGGCTCCATCCGCGCCGCGGCCGGTGCCGACCTGGTGATCAACGCCCGGATCGATACCTTCCTGGCCGGTGGATCGGTTGCCGACGCCGTCGCGCGTGGGCGGGCCTACCGGCGGGCGGGTGCGGACTGCGTCTACCCGATCTTCGCCCCGCTCGACACCGTCTCCGAACTGGTCTCATCCATCGGCGGTCCACTGAACGCCCACGCCAAACCCGACGGGCCGACCGCGGCCGAACTGATCGCGACCGGCGCTACCCGAATTTCCTACGGAGCCAGCCTGCACACCTACTTCACCAACGCGCTGCGAAACCTGCTGCCGACGCTCGGCTGAGTCAGGACGCCGGCGTCACCGGATGGTGATCGTCAGCCGAGAGTCCGCGCCTTTCCCATCCTCAGGGTCGCTCCCCCGGAACAGCCCCGGCGCCACGAGTTCTTACGGCTCGAAGGGCTTCAGTTCGGGCAGCCGACTGTTGTAGATGGCAACGGCCGACTCGAGTTCGTCGTCCGGCACTTGCACGGCCGTGGCCGTGCGGTAGACGGCCTCGGCTTTGCCGACCACCGCGTGCCAGTCGAAGATCGCGATGCTGGCGTCGGAGCGGCTCGCGCGCATGCGGTGAAGTCTGCCGCAATCACTGACACAAGGTGGCAGTGGAGCGGAAATAGCATCCCGCCCATGGACATCGACATTGATATCGACCAGTTCGTTGACCGGTACGTCGCGGTGTGGAACGAACCCGACCCGATGGCGCGCCGACGCGCTATCGCCGAGTTGTGGGACGCGGACGGGGTCGAGACGACCGAATCCGCGCGGTACCACGGTCATGACGCCCTGGAAGCCCGCATCATCGCGGCCCACAACGGTCTGGTGCGGGACGCGGGATTCGTCTTCCGGTCCGCGGGCGACGTGACCGGCCATCACGACACGATCACCTTCACCATCCACATGGTCCCGGTAGCGGGAGAGGGCATCGCCTGGACCGGCCGCATCTTTCTCACCCTTGATGGAAAGGGGCTCATCCGGCACGAATACCAGTTCACCGTAGACATGCCGGCCGGGATAGAGGCGAGCACTCGTGCCACGGCGGAGGACTTCCTTCGTCGGCTGAGCGAGGGCGACCCGAACCGGATCGCCGAACTGTTCGCCGAACGCGTCGACTGGCAGTTGAACTGGCCGGACAGCGGTCACCCAGCGGTGCCGTGGATCCGTCCCCGCTCGACCCGCGCCGACGTCGCCGACCATTTCCGGGAAATAGCCGCCTTCCATGTCCCTGAGAAGTCGGCCGGAACGGTGTCCCGCGTCCTTGTCGACGGCACGGACGCGATCGTGCTCGGTGACATCCGGCAGACAGTAGAGGCCACAGGTAAGCCGTACACGGCCCTGTGCGCGCTCCACCTCACAGTCGTAGACGGCCTGATCACCCGCTACGCCGTGTATGAGGACAGCCTCACAGTGACCGAAGCCCTTGCCGA
>JAWWOY010000696.1:0-6145 GCA_033851195.1 Kribbellaceae bacterium
TGATCGTCACGCACGGCTGGCCGGGCTCGATCGTGGAGTTCGCCGCGATCGCCGGTCCGCTGTCCGACCCGCGCGCTCATGGCGGTGATCCGTCCGACGCGTTCCACCTGGTGTTGCCGAGCATCCCGGGTTTCGGACTCTCGGGACCGACCCGCGACACCGGCTGGGAACCCCGGCGGTTGACTAGCGCCTTCGCCGAGCTGATGGGCCGACTGGGTTACCAGCAGTACGGCGCGCAGGGCGGCGACTGGGGCGCGGCCATCTCCCGCGAACTCGGTCGTACCCACCCCGACCAGGTCATCGGCGTACATCTGAACTTGATCCCCGGCGCATCCGCGAGCGCTGAGCCGTCCGTCGAGGAGCTCGCTGCGCTGAGCCCGGCCGAGCGCGAGCGGACGCTGGCTTCTTGGCTGCGCAACCTGGCGTGGAGTCGGGAGAGGCAGGGCTACGCGGAGCTGCAGGCCACTCGGCCGCAGACGCTCGCCTACGGGCTGACTGACTCCCCGGTCGGCCAGCTGGCCTGGATCGCGGAGAAGTTCAAGGAGTGGACGGACCCGGCGAGCGTCATCGATCGCGATCAGCTGCTCACCAACGTGATGCTGTACTGGCTGACCAGGACCGCCGGTTCAGCCGGCCGGATCTACTACGAGAGGGCACACGCCGCGTACTGGGGTAAGCCGATCGAGCCGTCGATGGCACCAACGGCCCTGGCCGACTTCGCCCACGAGAACTTCATCACGCTGCGGCATCGCGCGGAGCAGACCGACAACATCGTGCAGTGGACGGAGTACGACCGCGGCGGGCATTTCGCGGCGATGGAGGTGCCCGACCTGCTGACCGCCGACATACAGACGTTCTTCCGGAGACTCCGCGCCACGGATTAGCAAAAATGGAGAATCTGCGGCGGCGGTCATTGCTGCGATGTCGCAGTTGACGCTGCTTTGGATAGCAGCGGAGCGGGGATGAGTCGAAGAGAACAATCCGCTCACTGCTGGTGGACGGTCGCTCGAAAATCTGTATAGCGGAATCGATATTGCATATCGATTCCGCTATACAGATTTCGGTCCTTTCCGAACCCGGCGCCGCCGGGTTCCACTCGACGGCGGCAGCGCCTGACCCGTGACCCGCCCACCTCAAGAGCCCATCTGCTCCACAACTTGACAGTGGCAGGCCGGTGTCGCGTGCCTTCTGCGTTTCGCTCATGGCCCGAAGCTAGGCGCACATTGACCCCGTGGGATGCCGCGGCTTACGCGATGCCGCGCCACTCGTCGGCAAGCAGTGCATAACCCATGCCGTCGAGCCACTCTCCGCACCGGTGGAGGGAGTCGCGGACCGTGTAAAGCTCGCGGCGCATCCCGACGCGCTCCATGAGACGCCACGACGCGTCGTTGGCAGCGAAGCAGTTGGCCGTCACGCGGCGCAGCCCGAGATCCTCGAAGCAGAGTCGGATCAGCTCACGGACGGCCTCGGTGGCATACCCGTGGCCGGTGTGAGCGGGGTGCAGCACCCAGCCCAGCTCAGCTTGGACGCCGCGGGTCTGGTCCACGACTTCTGCCTGGGCCCACGCGTCGTCGACCTGGAGCAACAGGTCACCGATCACCACGGTGTCGAGCCCGACGACGAGGGTCTTGGCGAGGCTGGCGGGGTCCCCGAACCGGGTGCGGTACTCCTGGAGGGTGGCGGGCGCGCGGGTGAGCCAGCGGTTGACGTCATCGAGCCGGCGGAACTGCCAGGTCGCCTCGAGGTCGTCCGGGGTCGCAGGCCGGAGCGTCAGTCGGTCGGTACGGACCGGCCAGGTGATCGCGTCGAGCGGGGGGCTACTCACGCGCACATCGTGGCAGTCCTTGGCCGGCGGCTCGAGCCCCTCCGGCCCCGGCATGGCGCCGACCAGTACGTCGGTGGACTTGACCGAGATCAAGGTGGCGCCGAGGTCGCGCAGCTTGGCGAGCAGGCCGTGCAGCTCGGCCTGGTCGGTCACTTCGCCGCGCAGGGTGGTTGTGCTGTCGCCTTCATGGATGAGGGTCAGGCCCCCGAACCAGCTCGACCAGTGTTCGTCGAGGTGCCCTTGGACTCTGAGGTCGTAGTGGGCGGGTGCGTTTAGTGCCGGTCGCGAACTCATCGCGAGACGACCAAGCTGGCCTCGGGGTGTGAGGTCACTCGGCACCCGCCGCGGTGAGGCGCGGGGTGTCGACAGCGGTCGGCAGCGTCGTGGTTGCGGTGCGCGCGGCAACCC
This sequence comes from Kribbellaceae bacterium, assembly GCA_033851195.1. Lineage (GTDB taxonomy): Bacteria > Actinomycetota > Actinomycetes > Propionibacteriales > Kribbellaceae > Kribbella. Next base: position 2,234 of record JAWWOY010000696.1, read on the forward strand.
AGAGCGAGTAGCCGAGGCCGACCATGGCAATACCGTTGGGGAAGGCCAGCAGCCGGTAGAAGGCGTCCGGCAGCACGGAGAGCGCGACGGTGACGACGCCACCGACGGCGAGGAGCGCGGCCGCCCAGCGGGCGAGGACGCGTGCCCGGTACAGCGCGACGCCGAAGACGAGGCCGCCTGCCAGGTAGGTGATGCCCTGGACCAGGATTGCGGGCTGCAGCAGGCCGATGTCGCCGGTGGCGGTGCCGCCGGTCGCCGCGGCGAGCACGTCGTTGACGTAGGAGGGGTCGGTCCCAGCGATGGAAGGGAGGACGTAGGCGGCGACGAAGGTGGTACTCATGACGATGAGGTAGCCGGCGCCGAGCAGGAGGTACCCGATCAGGCCCAGCACGCCGATCTGCTTCACCTGGCGCAGGTACATGCCGGTGATGCCGACCAGGGCCAGTGCGGCCATCAGCACCTTCAGGGAGTCGCGGACGGCCATTTCGGTCGTGGTGATGGAGTTGACGTCCAGGTGGGGGTGGTTGATCTGGACGCCGATGAAGATCAGTCCGGCGGCGACGGCGGCGACGCCGGCCGACCGGCTGAGGGTGACGGGAGTGATGGTCATGTCGGGTTCCTGTTCTGGTTCGTCCGTGGCGGGTGCCTCCGGATGCCTGGAACCTAGGCCGCGACGGGGTGGGCCCACGTCACCACATGATGTGATTGATGTGGTGACACCGGAGTATCGAGCTCCGTGATCTGACAGCGCACGAAGTGGCGACCGGGGACTAGATGAGCCCGCGTTCGCGAGCGCGGTGCACGGCGGATGCCCGAGTCTTCGCGTCGAGCTTGGTGAAGATGCGCTTGGTGTGGGTGCGCAGCGTGTTGAGTGTGACGTAGAGCTCGCGGGCGATCTCTGGCCCGGTCCGTTCGCTGTCGAGCAGCCGAAGCACCTCGAGTTCGCGCTGGCTCAATGGGTCCACCAGAGACTGGTCCGGCTTGCCGCCCTCGACGTGTGTCTGTGCTCGTTCGAGGAGTCGACGGGCCTGCCCCCGCACCGCTTCGCCATGCTCTCCGGCGGTGTGCTCGCTGGCGGGGTTGGTGGCGGGGTTGGTGGCATTGGCAGCCTGGCGCAGGAGGGCCACCATCGGGGCACCCTCGTCCAGGTACAGCCGCACATAGCCCTCCGGCTCTGGCGCCTCACCCAGGGCGCGGCTCAGTGCGGCCAGTGCTTGGGGCAGGTTGCCGTGAGCGTGATGGGCGAGGACCTGCAGCATCCGGATCTCGAGCACGCTGCCGTCACGCCCGGCGTCGGCGGCCGCGGTGTGCAGTCGGTCGAGCAGGCTAAGCACCGCAGCCACCGGGGAAGCACTGCCCGCATGGTCGCCGCGCTGCTCGGCGCGGTGCCGGGCGAGCAGCAGCCGCGCCAGGGTCAGGTGCTCGTACTCGCGCAGGTAGTCCGGGTCGTCACCGACGCTGAGGTCTCGGCCGTCGGCCCATGATGCCGCTGACGGTAGGTCCCCGTCGGCGATCTGGAGGCGGGACTTCATCGCGGCGATGGGGCGGACGTCGGGGTAGAAGCCGCGCCGGTACAGCTCCTCAGCCTGGTCGAGCAGGCGCGTGGCGGTGTCGTAGTCGCCGCCGGCGGCGCGCACCTGCGACATGGCCACGAACCACCGGTGCCGGTTCTCGGTGATGGATGTTCGCTCACCGAGCACTCGCGCCGTCTCCAGATGCGCCTCGGCGCTGGTGAGGTCGTCGAGTTCACAGTCGAGCTCGGCCAGCGCGACGTGCAGGTCAGCGCTGGCCCGCAGGTACGGGACACCGCTCTCGGTGGCCGTCTGCAGGGCCTGCTCGCACAATCGGCGGGCGCGACCGGGCTTGCCCGAGGCAACCCACAAGTCGGCGAGTACGACGGTGCCGTCCAGCTCGTCGACCAGGTTCCCCGCGGCGTGCAGGCTGCGGACTGCCTCGGAGAACGTGGACAGTGCCTCCTCGACGTCCCCGGCCGCCCAGGCGGCCAGCCCGAGGAATCCCGCTCCAGCACCGCGCACGAAATGGTCCTCAGGTCCGGCCAGGTCCAGCGCGTGCCGGGCATGGCGCATGGTGCCGGCGACGTCGCCACGTGCCTGCGCCAGCGACGCGCGGTAGACCGAGATGGTCGCCGGCGCGGTGCGCAGATCGTCGGTGTCTGCCCACGCTGGCGCGAACTCCTGGTCGTGGGCGCCGGCGGCCAGCGCCGCTTCGGCGTCGTCGAGCCGTGGCTCGACCGCGTCGAGGTCACCGGACATCATCAGCGACCAGCCGGAAAGGATGCTGAGGACCGGGCTCCGGCGCACCACGGGCTCCGGCAACGACCGCACCCAGGCCAGCATCAGGCCGTCTTGCCTGGTGCGGCGCAGCTCCGGCAGCGCCTCCTCCATCAGGTACGCGGCACGGTCGAAGTCTGCCGCGGCGAGCGCGTGCCGGACGGCGTCGGCGACGAGGCCGTGGGAGGCGAACCAGGCGCTGGCCCGCTGGTGCAGCCTCGGCACCTGTTCGGGGGCCTCGGCTCGCAGGCGTGCCTGCAGGACGTCGGCGAACAGGTGGTGGTACCGGTACCAGGAGCGCTCGGTGTCGAGGGGGATGAGGAAGAGGTTGCCGCGCTCTAGGTCCTCCAGCATCCGGGTGCCGTCGGCGCGGCCGGTGACGGCGTCACACAGGCGGCCGGTGAGTCGGTCGAGGATGGCGGTGCCGAGCAGGAAGTCGCGGACCTGTTCCGGTTGCCGGGCAAGAACCTCGTCGGCGAGGTAGTCGATGACGAACCGGTTGCTGCCGGTGAACGCTTCGATGAAGCCGGCGGCGTCACCATGTTCTGGGATGCCGCGCAGGGAGAGCGCGGCGAGCTGAAGGCCGGCGATCCAGCCTTCGGTGCGCTCTTCGAGCGCGTCCACGTCAGCAGCGGTGAGGTCCAGCCCCATCGCCCGGTTGAGGAACTCCCGCGCCTCCGATGGGGTGAAGCGGAGGTCGGCGGCGCGCACCTCAGTGAGTTGCCCGCGACTGCGCAGCCGGGCCAGGGGCAGCGGCGGATCGGAGCGGGTCGCCATCACCAGGTGCAAATGATCGGGAAGGTGGTCGAGGAGGAAGGTCACCGCCTCGTGCACTTCGGATGCTCCGATGGCGTGGTAGTCGTCGAGCACCAGGACCCACTGCTGCCCCGGCGCCTGTTCGCGGGCGCGGGCCACGTCGTTCACGAGCACTGTCAGGGCCGTGGAGGTCCCGGCGGTGTGCGGGTACTCGCTGACTGTCGTGTCGACGTCGAGGCCGACACTGTGAAGGGCAGCCACCAGGTGGGTCAGGAGGCGCGTCAGGTCGTTGTCGCCGTCGTCGAGGGAGAGCCACCCGACCCGGGTCTTTGACCGGCCTTGATCAAGGTGGGCGAGCCAGTCGCCCAGCACCGTGGTCTTCCCGAACCCAGCCGGCGCGGACACGAGAGTGAGCCGGTGGCCGGCATCGAGGGTGGTGTCGAGCTGCCTGATGAGTCTCGGACGCGCGACGAGCTGTGGGCGCCGGGCCGGCGCGAACAGCTTGGTCGCGAGGACCGGAGTCGACACCCATGGAGCATACAAGGACCGCCGACCTCGAGGTGCGTCCTGCAGCAACAGGGAAGGTGGACCGCCGGCCACGGTGGGCCCGGAGGGGAGCCCCAGCGGATCGGTGCGAAGAGGCAGCCTGGGTCAGCTCGCCTCTTCGCCTACCGCGGAAGACAGAGTCGGGTGGCGCCTCACCGGCAGCGCCCGGGTTCACGCGCGCCGCTGGGGCGAGCGACGGGTTACGGGATCACGACGAACTTGCCGGCGGTGTGGCCGGCTTCGCTGAGTTCCTGGGCCTTGGCGGCGTCGGCGAGGGGGAAGGTCTGGGCGACGTTCAGGCGGAGGACGCCGTCCGCGG
>JAWWOY010000744.1:0-4813 GCA_033851195.1 Kribbellaceae bacterium
GGCGCCTGGGTGAAGGACAGCTCCGGCAAGTTCGGCCCGGGGGTCAGCACCACGCTCATCGGCAGCCGATCCACTGCCGCCGCCAGCTCGTCGTCGATCGCCTACGGCGGTGCGGTGACGCTATACAGCAGGGTGACGCGGATCGACAACGGCGCGTCAGTGGTCGGCGTACCGGTCTCGCTGTATGCCCGGACCAAGAACAGCTCGACTTGGCGCGAGGTCGCCCGGGTTACCTCGAGCAGCACCGGCTCGGTCGCCTATGCGCAGAAGCCGACGGCCTCGACGGTCTACCAGTGGGGCTACAACGGCGGCTCGCCGGGCCTCCTCGGTTCGCGCAGCGGCAGCGCGACGGTCGAGGTCCGCCCGCTCATCACGGCGTACCTGTCGTCTACCGCCATCAAGCTCGGTGGGTCGACGGTGCTTTACGGCTACCTGCGGCCGCCGCACCCGGGGCAGACCGTGTACCTGCAGCGCTCGCCGAACTGGGCCACCGTCACGACCGGCAAGCTGAACACGACCGGCAACTATGGCTTCACCATCAAGCCAACAGCACGCGGCACCTACAGCTACCGGGTGGTGTGGCTGGCCGACGGTGATCACGCGACCACGGTCAGTGCCACCAAGACCTTCACCGTCAGCTGAATAGTTCACCCTGAGCCGGTACGGCGGTTGACGTCGTACCGGTTCAGGGTCTCGCATCGGCAAGGTCGTCGGCGGGGCCCGGCGGTATGCCGAGGCTTCCGTAGCGCTCCATCCGTTGCCAGCGCAGTCGTGAACCGGCCAGTGCGGTGAAGACCGACTGGATGACGACCAGGTACATCAGTTGCCGGTAGACGAACTGCTGCAGCGGCAGGCTCCACAAGGGTCCGGCGCGTTCGCCGTCCAGCTTGAACGCGTACAGGCCCATGCCGGTCTGTAGTGCGAGGAAGCCGGCCCAGACTGCGGCGACCCTCAGCGGGTCGAGGAATATCAGGCCGTAGAGCGCGAAGACGTCCACGACGGGTGCAAGCAGCGGCAGCAGAACCTGGAACAGCAGCAGGTAGCCGAGGCCGCGTCGGCCGAGCTTGCCCGCGGGGCCTCGCTGCACGAGCGCGCCGCGGTGCTTCCACATCGCCTGCAAGGTGCCGTAGCACCAGCGGTATCGCTGCCGCCAGAGTGCCCCGAGGGTGGCGGGTGCTTCGGTCCAGGCGCGGGCGCGTTCCTCGTAGACGACCCGCCAGCCGTCGCGGCACAACGCCATCGTGAGGTCGGTGTCCTCCGCGAGCGTCACGTCGCTGACGCCGCCGATGCGCTGCAGCGCGCTGCGCCGGAAGCCACCGACGGCGCCGGGCACCGTGGGCATGCATTCGGCGAAGTCGAACAACCGGCGGTCCAGGTTGAAGCCGACGACGTACTCGATGTGTTGCCAGCGGCCGAGCAGTCCGCCGCGGTTGCCGACCTTGGCGTTGCCAGAGACAGCGCCCACCACGGGGTCGGCGAACGGTTGCAGCAACATCCGCACTGCGTCCGGCTCGAAGACGGTGTCGCCGTCGACCATCACCACAAGGTCGAACGAGGCGGCTTGCAGGCCGGTGTTCAACGCGGCCGGCTTGCCTGCGTTCAGCTGCCTGATGACCCGTACGCCGGGAAGCCGGAGCGACTCGACCAGGTCCGCTGTGCCGTCGGTGGAGCCGTCGTCGACGACGATCACCTCGACCGGGTGGTCGGAGGCGACGAGCGACCTGACGGCTGCTTCGATCCCGGCGCTCTCGTTGTACGCCGGCACGATGACGGTGGCCGGTTCGGTCACGGGATCGCCCCAGGACCAGTAGCGTTCGCGCGCGTGCCGCCGGGCCGCGATCACGGTGGTCAGTGCACGCAGCAAGCTCAGCGCGCCGGCGGCGTACAGGAGCCAGGTGATCGCCGTCAGCATCCCGGTGCTGAGCCGGATCGCCCAGATCGCGGCCAGCCCGCGTCCACGTTCCACGATGCCCACAGACTGGACCGGCTGAGGCAGGCCAACGGCGTCGCTGACCGTCGCGAACTGGAAGCCGCGGGCCTTCAGGGTGGGGATCAGTTTCTGCAGAGCTGCCAGTGTCTGGCTGCGGTCTCCGCCGCCGTCGTGCATCAGCAGGATCTGGCCGGCGGTGCCGCGCGGGATGGAGTTCGCTATCACCTGGGCGGCCCCCGGGCGGCGCCAGTCCTCGCTGTCCTGCGTGCTCAGCACGGTGAGATAGCCCGCCGCGCGTGTCTGCTTGATCGCCGACCAGTCGGCGTCGCCCACCGCGTTCGCTTCGGACGAGTACGGCGGGCGCAGCAGCGGCGTGGTGACCCCGGCGGCGCCCGCGAGGATGAGTTGGCTTTGCCGCAGCTCGAGTGAGCGCCGCCAGCCCGGCACGGCGCTCAAGTTCGCGTGTGTGAACGTGTGAATGCCGAGCTGGTGCCCTTCGGCTGCAATCCTGCGGGCCAGCTCGGGATGCGCCGCGACCTCGGTGCCGACCACGAAGAAGGTGGCCTTGACGTGCTCCCGGCTGAGGAGGTCGAGTATCTGCGGCGTCCAGCGGGGATCGGGTCCGTCGTCGAAGGTGATGGCGATCGTCCGGGGCTTCGGCTGGGCTGTGCGGACGCCTGCCGCGCCGGCGTCGATGACGGGACCGCCGTAGGTGATGGCAGGCGGGACTGCGGCGCTCGGACCCGGTGGCAGAGCCTCGCCGTAGACGCCGAAGAGGTGCTGGGTATATCCGTTCAGCAGCAGCGCACCGGAGAGGCAGATCAGCAGGACGGTGAGGACGAACCAATGGGTCCGTAGCGGTACCTGTCGGGCCCGACGCGCGGCTCTGCCGGTCACGGTTGGCGAGGCGACATGGTACGACCGTGGAGAGCGGTCGGCCTATGCCCCGGTAACGAGGTCCCGGTAGGTGCCACCGTCGGTGTCTCTATAGGTGTCACAGTCGGTGTCTCCGTAGGTGTCACAGTCGGTGTCCCGGTAGGTGTCCCGGTAGGTGCCACAGTCTGTGTCCCTGTCGGGGTGCCGGTCCGAGTTGTCAGCTTCCCGGGCGTCACCGGTGCGGTCGTCACGGGCACGGCCGGGGTCGGCGTGGGCAGCTCGGTCGGGACCTGTGTCGAAGTCTCCTCCGCCGGTTTGACCGTCTCGACGTTGGTAGTCGCTTCGACGGTGGGCACCGGCGTCGGGCTGACCACCGCCGGCGCCTTCGAAAGGCGCTGGTGCGCGGCGGGCAGCGGGACCAGCGGGGTGTTCACCGTCGGACCGCCGAGCAGACTGCTGGCCAGCAGCACCACATACGCGGTCGCGGGGATGGCGAGGAACGCGCCGACGCGGCGGATTGTCCGGTGGCGGCGGCCGGTGGAATCCACGAAGACCGGGTTCCGGCCGGAGAACGACTTCACAAGTGCCGAATGATACCCGGCTGTCCACGCCGCGGCGTCGACCGGATCGGCTGTGCCCTTTCAGGCAACAGTAGGTATTGCCACCGTTACTCTCCGGGGTCTACCTTGACTCGAAGCGGCTGGGGCTACCCATCGCGCGGCCGTGGGGGGCGCGCGGGCTCGGCGCCGCGGGGGTGGCTCACATGAGTCTGTTGCGTCTTGCATCGTCGCGCCTGATCTCGGTTGCCGTTGCCGTCAGTCTCCTGGTCGGCATGCTCGTGTACACCGCGCAACCGGCCCGTGCTGCCGAGGACGGGGTGGACGACCTACTCGGCATCCTCGGAGTCGGCGGCTCGCCGGACAGCCTGGCTGCCTGGACGTCCGGGCTCGGCTCGATCGACAAACTGGCGGAGCCGCTCCCACTGGTGTCGGCCAGTCCCGGCGGTCTGCTCGGACTCAACGACCTGTTCCTCAAGTCGGTGACCGACGAGTTGCAGTCAGCGGTGGACTTCAGTGACCTGTCGGTCGACAAACCGATCACCATCGACGGCGACCGTAGCGGCCACCTCAAGACGACGGTGAGCGACCTGGGCGCCGGCAAGAAGCTGGACATCGTGGCGACGGTGGATCGGACTGCGACCGGTCAGGACCTGCGAGTGTCCAGTGCCTCCCCGAAGGTCGACTTGTCGGTGGCCGACGGTGTCACTGTCGGCCTCAAGTCACGGCTCGCCCTCAGTGTGGTCTGGACCGGCGCACCGGCCGACAAGGTGTACGTCGTCCGTTCGGCCACCACCCCGCGGCTCGATGTCGACGCGCATGCGAGTATCGACAACGCCGCCGCCAAGGCCGCGATCGGCATCCTCGGTGTCTCGTTGACCGGCTCGACCCTCGACGTCGACGCCCATCTGGTCGGCACGGTCAGTGACCCCGACAACGATGGCAAGCTGTTCTTCAGCGACAACGGTGAGCTGGCCCAGCAGGGTTCGCTCGACGGATTGTTCAGCGTCGGCTTCGACTCCGAAGGCTCCCAGCCGATCGACGACACCGATCCGGGCTCGCGCGGCTCGGTGCACGCGACCTTCCAGCTCGGAGCGGCGGCGGCCGGCATCCCGGCGGCCCTGCCGAGCGAGATCAGCGCCACCGTGGCCGTCCACTGGAACGACATCGGCACCGGTACGCCGGTGGTCTCCGCGCCGGACCTGGCCAGCACCGTCGGCAAGTTCCAGAACATGAGCCTGCAGGACCTCGCCGAGGGCCTTGCCCAGGTGGTGGCGACGCTGACCGCGATCCAGAAGGCGAAGTACGACCCGGACGGCGGCGGACCGCTGCCCACCGTGGGCGACCTGGATCTGCCGTTCATGAAGGGCTCGCTGGCCGACGCGATCCAGATCAACCAGGTACTCAAGGCGTTCCTGGCCGCCAACACCGTGCCGGGTCCTGGGCAGCC
>JAWWOY010000787.1:0-6716 GCA_033851195.1 Kribbellaceae bacterium
CGATGCGGGTGTTATGCCAGATGCAGGCGGCCAGGGCGAGGAGGCGTTGCCCGACGCGGGCGTAGATGCCGTGCTGGCGGCGGGCTCCGTGGCGTTCCAGGGACAGTTGGCCCTTCAGGGTGTCGAAAATCGCTTCGATCCATTGGCGCATCCGTAGGAGTCTGCGTTCGGCGTCGGTGGGTGTGAGGTCGCGTTTGGCGTTTCGGCGGGCGGGACGGACCAGATGCACTCCGAGGTCGGCGCAGAAGGCTTCGAACTCGGTGCTGGCGAAACCCTTGTCGGCGAGGACCACCTGACCGGTCTGGACGAGGTGGTGGTCGGCCTCCAGTAGCGCGGTCATCACGTCGCGTTCGTCGAGTTTCGGGTGGGCCAGGCTGATGTGCCCCGAGCTTTCCGGACATCGGTCCAAGTAGAATTGGACTATCTGGAAAGGGAAAACCTTGCCGCGTCCGAAAAAGAATTACTCTCCCGAATATCGTGAAGGAGCCGTGAAGCTGGTGATCGAGACGTCTCGTCCGATCGCGCAGGTAGCCAAAGAACTCGGTGTCCAGGAAGGCACACTGGGAAGTTGGGTCGCCAGGTACCGGCGTGAGCACGCCAGCGACGAACCGGAGTTGAACACGACCGAACGCGCCCGACTCCGTTCCTACCTCGCCACCGCCACCAAACACGGCATCAACCTGCTCGACGCCCTCGTACAACTGGCATCCGGCCGACCATGGATACCCACGATCAACTGACCTGATTGGTTACCATGTCTTACCAAGACGCGGTAACCGCACCGCACATCACCCTGCCGGCCTACCAATCGATGGTGATGGTGTGCTGCACTGCCACATATGAGGCACCGGGCGGGTTTGATCATCGGTATGGTGATGCTGCTCATCGCGATCGGTGGCAACGCCGGCTGGCGGTGGTGGCACAACCGGCCGCCGTACGGGCCGGAGGTGTTGGCTGCCACCGCGACCCTGAGCCTGGTCGACCAGGTCACCGTGAACGCCGCGTTCAGCCCGAGGGATGTGGAGTGGGCCGGCGATGGTGATCAGATCTTCCTCGGCCGGGTGGCCTGGGTACGGCCGCCCGATCCTCAGGTTGACGGTTCGTTCCGAATCGTGGTGCTGGATAAGCGCACGCGCCTCCTGCCCGGCTTCATCAACGTGACATCGGCGCGTCCGGACGATGTCGGCGCCGGCTCCGACGGATCCTTGGACCTCGCCGAGAAGCGCTACCCATGGCTACAGGGGGTCGGCGCGCGCGAGGTCAACGGGTCGTTTTGGACCACCGGCAGCGCCGTCACGGTGTCCTCGGTCGACGCGTCACCGGTGACGTTCGCAATAGTGCTGCGCCCGGCGCGCCCTGGAACGCCACCCGAGCAGGCCGTCGCTACCGCTCCCGCTGCGGCCAGCGACTTGCTGGTCGCCCTGATCAACGTTGGACCGGACGGCCAGGTCTACTGGGCCCAGCGCCTGCTGAACTGACGACCTCGGTTGTGCTGGGGGACGGCAAGAGGTCTGCCAGCCGAGATGCGCAGGGGCAGCAGTGCTGCAACGGGTCAACCTGGAGATCTTCTACGGCTGTGGCCGGCATGAAGAGGACGCTGATCCGGATGGAGCCACCTGGTCAGCCTCTCGGTGTCGGCTGGGTTCATCGTCACTGCTACGGTTCGTACCCTTTCCTGGTGATCGTAGGTCATCGCCGGGTTGATCTCTGGTTGACCTTAACCCTGATAGAGGCTGTGCACTGGCATCAGTCCAAGGAAGGAAGATCCGCCATGCCCACCAAGACACTGCAGATTCTCACCACGGACGGCCAGGCCGACGCTTTCGCCGCCTTCCCCGACCGTGGCGAGCGGCGCCCGGGGGTGCTGATGTACATGGACGCCTTCGGCGTGCGGCCCGTGCTGAGGGAGATGGCCCGCGAACTGGCCGAGCACGGGTACTACGTGCTCGTCCCCAACCTCTACTACCGGCACAGCCCGGCGCCGGTGATCGAACTTCCCGAGCACATCGGAAAAGAGATCCGGCCCGCGGTCTTCGCCCAGCTGATGCCCTTGATCGAGGCGCACACCACCGAACGTGCCCTGCGCGACGCCGACGCCTACCTCAGGTTCCTCACCACCCAGCCCGAGGTCAGCCCCGGACCGGTCGCCGTGATCGGCTACTGCATGGGTGCCGTCTTGGCGATGCGCACCGCAGCGGCCCACCCCGACCAGGTGGCCGCCGTCGCCGGATTCCACCCCGGCCGCTTGGTCACCGACGCGCCCGACAGCCCGCACCGCCTCGTCCCTAAGCTCGCCGCCCAAGTCCACCTCGGCCTCGCCGAAAACGACATGCCGTCCGAGGCCATCAGCGAGCTCAACCAGGCCCTGGACGCCGCAGGTGTCGGCTACGCCTCCGAGATCTACCCCGGCACGGTCCACGGCTTCACCATGTCCGACACCGACGCCTTCAACCCCTCCGCACTGCAGCGCCACTGGGACCGCCTGCTCCCCCTCCTCAACCGCACCCTGGCCAACAACTGAGGCTCCGGCTCGGAAACCAAACCTGAAGTACACGGCTCCAGAGTCCCTAGCTCGCACGCCAGCCGCAAACTAGCCGCGAACCGCGCGCGCTGGAGCCTCGGCACCCGGTCACGCTGCGTCGGTCAGCCCCGGTGCAGTTCCATGCGGACATGCCGAAGAGAGTGCGCCCGCGCAGCAACCCCATGACACCTTCACTCTCGGTACGCTGCATTCGTGGCCGACCTACCCGAGACGTGGAGCGTTCCGGTTGTCCGCGCAAACTTCAGCAACGACCGTGTGTGGCAGCGACTCAAGGAAGAGATCGCCAGCCCTACGGAAGAGGGTTTCGGCGCTGACGTCGAGTTCGTCGAGGACCGAGCGCTTTCAGGCCTGAGCGAAGTAGCGATCGTGACTGGATACGCTTGTACTTACCCGCACCGGTACAGGCACCCGGTGCTGTTCGTCGTTGACGATGTTGCCATCTCGGCGTCGGAGCATCCCCTACTTGTCGTCAACCTCAACGCGGGAGTCGAAACCGAGCCGTTCAGGACTTTGTCCCGGCAGGTTCAGTCGATTCAGAACAACCTGTCGTTAGCGAACATGGATTTTGTCGACTTTGCACGATCAGTAGGTGGAGACGGCGTCTTTCGAGGCTTCTGACTGGCATGTGGACCTTACGGCGCCGCCGCAGGATGAACGGGTTTCCGCCCCTGACCCAGATCAGGTCGGTCTCCTCGAGCACCGGACGCAGCGCGTCGGGACGGTCGAAGTACCGGCGCAGGTCGACCTCGACGGGCTTGAGACCCACTCCACGCAGGTCGTTCAGTTCCCGCTCCAGCGGAGGTGGCGCGAAGGTCCACGTCCTTGTAGTCGTCGGCGTTGGTGACGACCGCGGCACGGGTGCCGCCCCGTAGCAGGTCCAGCATCCGCTCCGGCCGGCTCCTCAGGCGGAACGAGGACAGGTACAACCGCATTGTCACTCCTCGTCGATGACGGAAAGCGCCCCGGACCGCGGAAGCGCCCCGGGGCGCCAATACGTCAGGCCCGGCGGAGCCAGAAGGTCAGACCGAGCGACTCGTCGGTGAACGGCTCGGCGTCCGGCCAGGACGGCTCGCCCTCGGCACAGTCGGTGGCGAGCACCTCCTCGGCGACGAGTTCGCGATGCTCGGCCAGGGCGAGCGCCGTTTCCTCCCGCGTCGGCCGGTACCGCAGCACGATCCGGTCGGTCACCTCCAGCCCACTGGACTTGCGGGCCTCCTGGATCTGCCGGATCGCGTCCCGCGAGGTCCCGGCTCGGCGCAGCTCCGGGGTGAGGTGCAGGTCCAGCGCCAAGGTGGCCCCGGCGTCGGTGGCCACCGCCCAGCCCTCACGTGGCGTCTCGACGATCACCACCTCGTCCGGGCCGAGCGTCACCGGCTCGTCCCCCACCAGGACGGTGGCCGACCCCGTCTCCCGCAGGGAGTCCTTGAGCGCCGCCGCGTCGGCCGCCGCGATGGCGGCGGCCACCTGCTGTACCGCCTTGCCGAGCCGCTTGCCGAGGGTACGGAAGTTCGCCTTCGCGGTGGTGTCCACCAACGAGGCGCCCGCTCCGCCCACCGAGGTGACCGAGCCCACGTTCAACTCGGCCGCGATCTCGGCCAGCAGGTCGGGGGAGAGTTCCTCGAAGCCCGCAGCCGAGGCCAGTGCGCGGGACAGCGGCTGGCGGACCTTCATCCCGGAGTCCGCCCGTGCCGCGCGGCCCAGCTCGACCAGCCGCCGGGCGAGCGCCATCTGACGGGACAGCGCGGGGTCGATCAGCGACTCGTCGGCGACCGGGTACCCGGCCAGGTGCACCGACTGGGCGGCATCCGGGGTCACGGGCACGACCAGGTCCTGCCAGACGCGCTCGGCGATGAACGGAGTGAGCGGCGCCAGCAGCAGGGTGAGCGTGGAGAGCACCTCGTGCAGGGTGGCGAGCGCGGCCGGGTCCCCCCGCCAGAAGCGCCGCCGGCTGCGCCGGACGTACCAGTTGGACAGGTCGTCGATGAAGGTCGACAGCAGCCGGCCCGCCTGGTGCGTGTCGAATCCGGCCATCGCGGCATCCGCCTGCTGCACCAGCGTGTTCAGCTCGGAGAGCAGCCACCGGTCGAGGACCGGGCGGTCCTCGGGCGCCGGGTCGGCGGCCGAGGGGGACCACTTGGCCGTACGGCCGTACAGGGTCTGGAAGGCGACGGTGTTCCAGTAGGTGAGCAAGATCTTGCGGACGACCTCCTGGAGGGCGGTGTGCCCGACCCGGCGGGCCGACCACGGCGAGCCCACCGCGGCCATGAACCAGCGGACGGCGTCCGCGCCGTGCTGGTCCATCAGCGGGATCGGTTCCAGGATGTTGCCCAGGTGCTTGGACATCTTCCGGCCGTCCTCGGCCATGATGTGCCCGAGGCAGACCACGTTGCGGTACGACGACTCGTCGAACACCAGCGTGCCGATCGCCATTAGCGTGTAGAACCAGCCCCGGGTCTGGTCGATCGCCTCGGAGATGAAGTCAGCCGGGTAGGCCTCGGCGAACTTCTCCTTCGATCCTTCGGCCCAGGGGTAGCCCCATTGCGCGAACGGCATCGAGCCGGAGTCATACCAGGCGTCGATCACCTCGGGCACCCGGCGCGACTCCTCGCCGCAGGTCGGGCAGGCGAAGGTGATGTCGTCCACGAACGGCCGGTGCGGGTCGGTCGCGCTGAGGTCGCGTCCGGCCAGCTCGCCGAGCTCCGCCAGCGAGCCGACGCAGACCTGGTGGTCCTCGGAGCAGCGCCAGATCGGCAGCGGCGTACCCCAGTAGCGGGACCTGGACACGGCCCAGTCGATGTTGTTCCGCAGCCAGTCGCCGTACCGGCCCCACTTGATCGACTCCGGGTACCAGGTGGTCTTCTCGTTCTCGCGCAGCAGCGCGTCCTTGATCTGGGTGGTGCGGATGTACCAGGACGGGAGCGCGTAGTACATCACCGGCGTATGGCAGCGCCAGCAGTGCGGGTAGGAGTGCTCATAGGCCACATGCCGGAACAGCACACCCCGCGCGTCAAGATCCTTCACCAGCAGGGCGTCGGCCTTCTTGAAGAACTCCCCGCCCACCAGCGGTACGTCGGCTGCGAACGTGCCGTCCGGCTCCACCGGGTTCACCACCGGCAGTCCGTAAGCCCGGGCGACCATGAGGTCGTCGGCGCCGAATGCGGGGGACTGGTGGACGAGGCCGGTCCCGTCCTCCGTTGTCACGTACTCAGCCAGTACGACGTAATGCGCCGGCTCGGGGAAGTCGACCAGGTCGAGCGGGCGCTGGTAGCTCCACCGCTCCATGTCGCGGCCGGCGTACCGGTCGGTCACTTCCCAGCCCTCGCCCAGCGTGCCGAGCAATGGCTCCGCCACGACGAGGGTTTCGTTGTCATCGGTCGCCACCACGTAGGTGACGTCCGGGTGGACAGCGACGGCGGTGTTGGAGACCAGCGTCCACGGGGTCGTCGTCCAGACCAGCAGCGCGGCCTTACCGGCCAGCGGGCCGGAGGTCAGCGGGAACCGGACGTAGACAGACGGGTCGACGACCGTCTCGTAGCCCTGGGCGAGCTCGTGGTCGGACAGGCCGGTGCCACAGCGTGGGCAGTACGGCGTGATCCGGTAGTCCTCGACCAGCAGGCCCTTGTCGTGGATCTGCTTGAGCGACCACCAGACCGACTGGACGTACTCCGGGTCCATCGTCTTGTACGGGTGCTCGAGATCGACCCAGTAGCCCATCCGGTTGGTCAACTCGTTGAACGCGTCGACGTTCCGGAGTACGGACTCACGGCATTTCGCGTTGAACTCGGCGATCCCGTACGCCTCGATGTCCTTCTTGCCGTTGAAGCCGAGCTCCTTCTCGACCGCGACCTCGACCGGCAGGCCGTGGCAGTCCCAGCCGGCCTTGCGCTCGACCGAGTAGCCCTTCATGGTCCGGTAGCGCGGGAACACGTCCTTGAAGACACGTGCCTCGATGTGGTGGGTGCCCGGCAGGCCGTTGGTGGTCGGGGGGCCTTCATAGAACGTCCAAGGAGTGCCCCCGGCCGACTCCTCGAGGCTCTTGGCGAAGGTGTCCCGCTCCGCCCAGTAGACGAGCACTTCCCGTTCCAGAGCAGGCAGATCGACCTGGGCCGGGACCTGCTTCCATGGGGTGCTGGGGTTGTCCGCCATCGCTGTATCTTTCCTCCGTCGCAAGCCT
>JAWWOY010000808.1:0-5890 GCA_033851195.1 Kribbellaceae bacterium
AGCACCCGGGAGCCGCACCTCTGCAGGTGCGGCTCCCGGGCGGCCGGGGGAGCAGGGGGTGCAGGTCAGCCGAGCAGGCCGAGTGCCTGAACGGCGTCGCGCTCTTCGGCGAGTTCGTTGGCGTTGGCGTCGATCCAGCCTCGGGAGAACTCGTTGATCTCCAGACCCTGGACGATCTCGTAGTTCCCGTCCTTGGTGGTCACCGGGAACGAGGAGATCAGACCCTGCGGTACGTCGTACGAGCCGTTGGAGACGACCGCCATCGACAGCCAGTCGCCGTCGGGCGAACCGCGCAGCCAGTCGCGGGTGTGATCGATCGTGGCCGACGCGGCCGAGGCTGCGCTGGACGAACCACGGGCCTCGATGATCGCGGCGCCACGCTTCTGCACGGTCGGAAGGAAGTCGTTCTCCAGCCAGTTCTGGTCGTTGACCAGCTCGGCGGCGTTCTTGCCACCGACCTCGGCGTGGAAGATGTCCGGGTACGCGGTGGCCGAGTGGTTACCCCAGATAGTCATCTTCTTCAGGTCGTTCACCGACGCACCGGCCTTGTGGGACAGCTGCGCGAGCGCGCGGTTGTGGTCCAGCCGGGTCAATGCGGAGAAGCGCTCGGCCGGGATGTCCGGGGCGTTGCTGCGCGCGATCAGCGCGTTGGTGTTGGCGGGGTTACCGGTCACCGTGATCCGGATGTCGTCGGCCGCGTGCTCGTTCAGTGCCTTGCCCTGGACGGTGAAAATGGCGCCGTTGGCCTCCAGCAGGTCGCGGCGCTCCATCCCCTTGGTGCGGGGGCGGGCGCCCACCAGCAGGGCCAGGTTCGCGCCGTCGAAGATGGTGTTGGGGTCGTCGCCGATCTCCACCCCGGCCAACGACGGGAACGCGCAGTCGTCGAGTTCCATCACGACACCCTCGAGCGCCTTCAGCGCGGGCGTGATCTCCAGCAGTCGCAGCTGCACGGGCGTGTCCGGGCCGAGCAGCGCTCCGCTGGCGATCCGGAACAGCAGGCTGTAGCCGATCTGGCCGGCGGCGCCGGTGACGGCGACCTTCACGGGTGTATTGCTCACGACACGCTCCTCAGAGAATATTCGACGGACATGCCTTCGGACGCTAGCAAGTCCGCCGCCTGTCCCGGACGGTGGGTCCGCGATCGTTCCCGCTCGCAGATCCATCCCGGGCTGCCCGCGGGGCGTCGTACTGGCGGCTGCCATCCGGTGTCGTACGCGGCTGACAGGATGTCTGGGTGATGGAGCGGAAGGTGGGCAGCGGGATGGCGACGATCGAAGCCGCGGCAGACGGCACATTCGTACTGCGGGTGGACGACTCGCTGCAGTCGCAGGTCGACCTGGCCGATCCGACCCAGTTGCTCTTCGAGTACGTCCGGCGGATCGGTGACGTGCTCGACCTGGTCGCACCGCGCCGGCAGCCCATCTCGGTGCTGCACATCGGCGGCGCCGGACTCACGCTGCCCCGGTACGTCGCTGCCACCCGGCCCCGGTCGCGGCAGATCGTGCTGGAGCCGGACGAGGACCTGACCGAGTTCGTCCGCGAGGCCCTGCCGGTGCCTAAGCGGGCGGGAATCAAGGTCCGCGGCGCGACTGGCCGGGCCGGCATCACCGACCTGTACGACGACTCGATGGACGTGGTTGTCGTGGATGCGTTCGTCCGTGAGGCGGTCCCGGGGAACCTGGTGACCGCCGAGTTCGTCGCCCAATGCGACCGGATCCTCCGCCCGGCGGGTGTGCTGGTGCTGAACCTGATCGACGGGTCTGCCGGGCTCGGGTTCGTCCGCCGGGTCGCCGCGACCATCCGGGCCGGGCTGGGTGACGGGGTTGTGCTGGCCGAGCGCAAGGTTCTGCGTGGCAAGAGCTTCGGCAACGTGGTGATGGTGGCGTCGCGGCAACCTGTGCCGGAGTTGGCCGCGGCCGGGCGCCGGGCCCAGCCGCCGTACGACGTGCTGCCGTTGAGCGAGCAGGCGGGGAAGGCCGAGCCGCTGACGGATGCGGAAGGGTTCGTGTCCCCGGCCGCACCCCCGGGCACCTTCGGCCACTGAACCCGATCTGGATCCGATCTAGCTCCGATTTGGCCCCGATCTGGATCCGATCGGCCGATCTGGTCGGAGGGTGGACTGGACTGGTCAGGGCTCGGTGGCCACCGGGGTCGGGGCATCAGGGGGAGGTAGTTTGCTGGAGTGTCTATCGCCAGAGTCGCTGCCTTGACCTACTACCCGGTGAAGGGCCTGGCCGGGGTGTCCGTCGACCGTTCGCAGGTGACTGGCATCGGTCTGCGGCATGACCGGACCTTCATGCTGGTGGAGCCCGACGGGAGTTTCCTGAGCCAGCGCACCGTTCCCGCGATGGCGCCAATGCGGGCCGTCGTCCTGGGTGATGGCGAGCGGCTGCTGCTTTCTGCCGAAGGGGCCGACGACCTGGAGGTGGAGGTCACCTATGACGGCAAGTCGCGAGACGTCAGCTTGTTCGGCAAGTGGTTCGGTGCAGGGGTGGTTCAGGACCCGGCCGCGGATCGCTGGTTCTCCGAACGGCTCGACCGGCCGACGGCGTTGGTCCGGATCACGCCGGAGCACGAGCGGCCCGGTTGGGGCCTGAACCCGGGGCAGACCGGCTTCGCCGACGCGCACGCGCTGCTGCTCACCTCGTTGTCGTCCCTGGACGGACTGAACGAGCGGATCGTCGAGACCGGCGCCGAACCCATCCCGATGAATCGCTTCCGCCCGAACATCGTGGTGTCGGGCTGGCCGGTGCCGCACACCGAGGACCGGGTGCAGCGCGCAGCTATCGGCTCGATCGAGGTCGGCTACGCGGCCCGGGCGATCCGCTGCGCCGTTCCGACGGTCGACCAGGCCACCGGCGCCAAGAGCGGCCCGGAGCCGACGCGCACGCTGGCCTCGTACCGGCGGCAACGCGACTACGGCGGCGGGGTCAGCTTCGGCATGAAGGCGGCCGTCCTCACGCCCGGCACCATCAGCGTCGGCGACGAGATCGTCGTGCACGACTGGCTCCCCGACGGCCCCGACCCGGCCCCCACCCGGGGGTAGGGCGGACGTCCATACTCAGCTACGGAGCTGCGCTGGCTTGCTGAGTGAGATTTCAGCCGAGGCGGCTCTGCCAGTCATCCCGCGGCCGGTCGGTTGGGGAGTGCTGCGGATCCGGCCGGGAGGAAGTGGAGGCGATCGGTGAGGCCGGCTCGGGCGAAGCCGGCGGCCAGGAGGTCGGGACCTTCGCTGAAGTGGGCCCAGCCTTCGGTGTGAACCGGCACGATCACGGCCGGGTCCAGCAACCGCGCCGCCGCGACGGCGTCCTCGACGGTCAGCGTCAGCGGTGCGCCGTCAAGTAGCTCGGCCGCCCGGGCGCATCCCGCGAAGAGCACGGCGACATCGACCGGGCCGACCCTCGCCACGATCTCCGAGACGAGTTCGACCGAGGCGTTGTCGCCGGAGACGTAGACGGTCGGCAGGTCCTCGCCGCTGAGCAGGAAGCCCGTCACGATGCCGGTCACCGGCTCGCACCCCTCGGGGCCGTGCCGGGCCGGCAGGCCGGTGACCGTCAGCGTGCCGCCGTGCGGACGCGGAAGCTCGACGGAGGCCCAATTCGCCAGCCCGGTCACGCCTTCGATCCGCTCCGCGGCGCCAGGAGTGGACAACACGGTTGAGATCGACGGCAGCAGTGCTCGCCCAGCCCGATCGAGGTTGTCGAGGTGCTCGTCGTGTGAGAGCAGGACGGCGTCGATCGGGCCGAGGTCGGCCGGCCCGACGGCTGGGCCGGTGAGCTTCGTCATCGTGCGACCGCCCGGCAGTTCATATCCGCCGGGCTGGTCGAAGGTCGGATCTGTGAGCAGGGCCAGCCCACCCAAGCTGAGCAGAGCAGTAGGTCCGCCGACGTGAGTGATGTGCATGACTCCATCATCAGCGGCACCGCCAGGACTTCGGCGTGGACCCCGGGGTGACAAGTGTGAGCGGCAAGATATTATCTTGACGTCAAGAAGAATCCGATGAGGGGAAGTCGCACGGCCATGGCCAAGATCAAGGTGAAGAACCCCGTTGTCGAGCTCGACGGCGACGAGATGACCCGGATCATCTGGCAGTTCATCAAGGACCGCCTGATCCACCCGTATCTCGATATCGACCTCAAGTACTACGACCTCGGGATCGAGCACCGCGACGCGACCGACGACCAGGTCACCGTCGACGCGGCCGAGGCGATCAAGCAGTACGGCGTGGGCGTGAAGTGCGCGACCATCACTCCGGACGAGGCGCGGGTCGAGGAGTTCGGCCTGAAGAAGATGTGGATCTCGCCGAACGGGACGATCCGCAACATCCTCGGTGGCGTGGTCTTCCGCGAGCCGATCATCATCTCCAACATCCCGCGGCTGGTGCCGGGCTGGACCAAGCCGATCATCATCGGCCGTCACGCCCACGGCGACCAGTACAAGGCGACCAACTTCAAGGTCCCCGGCGCCGGTGAGCTGACCATCACCTTCACCCCGTCGGACGGCTCCGAGCCGATCCAGCATGTGGTCGCGAACTACGGCGACGACGGCGGCGTGGCGATGGGCATGTACAACTTCAACAAGTCCATCGAGGACTTCGCGCGCGCCTCGTTCTCCTACGGCCTGCAGCGCAGCTACCCGGTGTACATGTCGACCAAGAACACCATCCTCAAGGCGTACGACGGCGCCTTCAAGGACATCTTCCAGAAGATCTTCGAGGAGGAGTTCCAGGCCGACTTCGAGAAGGCCGGCCTGACCTACGAGCACCGGCTGATCGACGACATGGTCGCCGCCGCGATGAAGTGGGAGGGCGGCTACGTCTGGGCCTGCAAGAACTACGACGGTGACGTGCAGTCCGACACCGTCGCGCAGGGCTTCGGCTCGCTCGGCCTGATGACGTCGGTACTGATGACCCCGGACGGCAAGACCGTCGAGGCCGAGGCCGCGCACGGCACCGTCACCAGGCACTACCGTCAGCACCAGCAGGGCAAGCCGACGTCGACGAACCCGATCGCGTCGATCTTCGCCTGGACCGGCGGCCTGAAGCACCGCGGCAAGCTGGACGGCACGCCCGAGGTCACCGCGTTCGCCGAGGCCCTCGAGCAGGTCTGCGTGGAGACGGTCGAGGAAGGCAAGATGACCAAGGACCTGGCCGCGCTGGTCGGCAAGGACCAGGCCTGGCTGACCACCGAGGAGTTCCTCGCGGCGCTGGACGAGAACCTGCAGAAGAAGGTCGCCAGCCTCTGAGACCGGCCTCCTGAACGAACCACCACGGACCGTGACCCGAGAGGGGCACGGTCCGTCGTGGTGTAGCTCGAAGTCCGCTAGAAGAGCAGGACGAAGGTGAGGTAGAGCACCGGAGTTGCGAAGGTGATCAGCAGGATCCAGGCCATCATCTTGTGGCCGGGCTTCGCGCCGTCCAGCGAGGAGGCGAACTGCAGCACGGCGCCTTGCTCGGTATGCCGGCTCAGCCCCATCCGCTTCGCCTCTTCGGGGCGGGTGTCGGGACGTTCTTCCGCGATCGCGTCGGGCGGGATGCCGTAGAGCGCAGGTCTGGCCGGTTCCAGATCGTCGCGCTCGCCGTACATCCGACCTCCCGAAGGCTGGTGGGAGCTCAAGCTAACCCCGTGCCGGAGCCTCACTCAAGCAACTACCCCAATCGTCCCACCAGTTGCCCGTACGCGGCGGCCCAGGCCCGCCGGGCCGCCGTACAGGTGGGCTACTGGAAGTCAGCCACCCAGCCGATCCGGTCAGCCCAGCTCAGGCAGGCGAGGACCCGCAAGGTGCAATGACTACTACTCCCGCGGCCGACGCCGAGGTCGTGCAGGCCGCAGTTGAGGATCGTGCCGGAGTTCTGATCCATCATCCGATTGAACGCCGTCTGAGCGCTCCA
>JAWWOY010000106.1:0-4634 GCA_033851195.1 Kribbellaceae bacterium
CGGGTCGCCCGGACCCTGTCCATCGCCGGCCTCGGTGCCGGTATCGCCGCCGCCGGTGTAGGCGCCGCCTTCGCCACCGACTACACGGTGAAGCCCGGCGACACGTTGTCCGGGATCGCCCAGGCGAACAGCGCCGACTGGCACAACGTCGCCGAAATGAACCACCTTCGCAACCCGAACCTCATCCTGGCCGGCCAGACGCTTCAACTGGACAGCGTGAAGAAATCCCCGGCCGTCAAGACCCCGGATGCGCCGCGGATAACGGCGCAAAAGTCCCGGGTCAGCCGGTCGGAGTTGAGTCGTCCCGCCATCGTGACGACCGCCAGCGTGAGCATGAGCTCGGCCTGGAGCAAGGTGGCCAACTGCGAGTCGAGCGGCAATCCGCGAGCGGTGAACCCGTCGGGGCACCAAGGCCTGTTCCAGTTCGACCTTGCGACCTGGCGCAGTGTCGGCGGTCACGGCCAGCCGATCAACGCGTCGCCAGCCGAGCAACTCAAGCGGGCGAAGATGCTCTACGCTTCGCGCGGCTCACAGCCGTGGCCGGACTGCGGCCGCTTCCTGCGCTGACGGCCCTCAGCGGGGCGGCCCCAAGCGGGCCGTCCCGCTGAGCCCCGGGGCTTGTGGGCTACCGGGTCAGCACCAGCATCTCGTCGGCGCCCTGCTGGAACTCGTACGGGACCTTGCGGATCTCAGGCCGTACGCCGTCATCAGCCAACCGCTCGAGCAGTTCCGGCAGGAACGGCACCGGCTTGCCCGCGCCCTGCAGCACCAGCGGGAAGACCCGCACCTCAGCGCGGCTGACCCTGATCAGCTCCCGCAGCGCAGCCAAGTGCCAGTCGCGGCCGAAGTGATCCGCCCAGGTAAAGAGCAGGTGCGAGCACAACACCAGGTCGAAGCGCCCGGCCTCGAACGGCAACTCAGGCAGGCTTCCTGCGACATAGCGTTCAGGTGACTCGGCCAGATCGGTGAGGAAGCGGTCGGCCGCCTCCACCCGCAGGTCTTCCTTGCGTTCGGGCGACCCGTACCAGTGCCAAACGAAGTGGTCCGCATGCTGGTCGACTATTCCGGCCCCGGCCAAAAAGCTCCGGCGTACGACGTCTGCCAGTTCGGCGGCAGGCAGTTCGTACGCCGGGTCGACCGCGACGACATCCACCCCGCGGGCGGCAGCCTCGGCGGCGAAGCCGGACCCACCAGCGGAGCAGTCCAGCACCGAGGCCGGGAGGTCGGAGAGGTCGAACATTGCCTTGTACTCAACGTACGAACGAGACGTGACCAGCATCCGGTCACCTTATCGAAGCGGCGTTCCGAACCATCGCCCGATCGAGTGCGGTCAGGCCCGCAGCGAGGCCGAGAAACAGCGCGGCGACAAGCAGGCTGTTGACCAGCACGGTCGGGTAACCGTGGTCGGTGACGTTCAGGAACGGGTAGGGATAGAACCCGACGAATTCGCCGCGGACCAGCGTGAAAACCAGCCAGGCCAGCGGAAACACCAGCGACCAGGCAACAATCCGGGCATCCGTCTGCCCGCGGGGGCCGAAGATCAGCCAACCGAACACGCCCAACAGCGGCGTCACCGTGTGGACGAGCAGGTTGGCCACCGCCGCAGCTCCGGTGAGCTCGTCCAGCCGGGCGAGCGCCAGGTGGTAGACGATCCCGGTCACCTCGATGCAGAGCACGCCGTTCAGCCGCAACGTCCGGAAGGGCGTCGACCGCCGCCGGTCCGGCTCGAGCGCCAGCAGCATGCAGGTGGCACCCAGGATCAGGTTCGACTGGATGGTGAAGAACGCGAACACGTTGAGCGTGCGCTGCGGGTTCTCCGTGAAGAACCCGTTGCCGGACGACCCGGCCGTCACGATCAACTGCACCACCACACCGGCCACGACCGCCACCGCGGTCACCGCGAACCAGATCCGGCCAACCAGCGGCTTCGACATGAACGCAATTTACGACCCCGCCGACCCGCTGTCGCCGTCCGTCGCGACGTGTCGTCAGACGGGCTCCGTCTGCTCGGTCCTCCTGCGGAGGCTGTAACTGAAAGAGACGAGGCCGTCGATGACCAGCACGATCGTCCAGGTCCCGGCCGGCTGCAGCAACACGCCGGACTCCCCGGAGCCGCCGCTCAGCAGCGCGCCGAGCAGCATCAGGCCGGATCCGATCGCCCAGGCGAGCAGGTGCCGGTACCAGCCTTGGCGCTCTCTGATCGCCCGGGCCCGGCCACCCTTCGGCGGCTTGGCCGGTCGCGGCGCGCCGGCCAGCAGATGCGCGGCCCAGCGGTCCGCCCAGGCGATCGTCTGATGCCCGAACCCGACGCTGCAGCCGATGAAGATGGCCGCCAGCGAGTGCTTCAGGTACCGCGTGACCATCCCGGCGGCGAGCAGCACCCAGAAGCCGATTTCACATCCGGCGATCACAGCGAGCAGCACGGCATCCACCTTCCTTTATTTGGCACGATCGTATTTTCTCCCGCTGACCGTAGCACGACTGTGCTAAAAAGGGCAGATGCCGAAGATCGTCGACCACGACGCCCGCCGCGAGGAGATCGCCGGCGCTCTGTGGCGGGTGGTCCGTCGCGACGGCATCCGCGCCGCCTCCGTCCGCACCATCGCGGCCGAGGCCGGCTGGTCTGCCGGCGCGGTGCGGTACTACTTCCCGGACCAGGCCGGACTGCTCAGCTTCGCGATGGACCTGGTCTCCCGCCGGGTCTACGAACGGGTCAGCGCGATCAAGCCGGAGGGCAGCCCGACGGAGGTCGTGCTGCGTTACCTGGAAGAGGTGATCCCACTCGACGACGAGCGCCAGACCGAGTTCGAGGTGTGGCTGTCGTTCGTGGCCCAGGCCCGCGCGGAGTCCGGCGCCACCGGGCTGCGGGAGCACCTGGACCCAGTGCAGGACTCATTGCGCGACCTGTGCAGGAATTTGCTCAACGGTCTCGCCGAATCCGGCGCGTTGCGGGCCGACCTGGCGCTCGAGCTGGAGGCCGAGAGGTTGCACGCGTTGATCGACGGGCTTTCCTTGCACGCATCGATCCAGCCCGGCCACACCACCGCCGCCCGGGTCCGCGAGATCCTCGGCCGCCACCTCGAGGGCCTGCTGTCTGGGTAAGTTGGCTGCATGACGGCGACGGTGCGACGGACGTCCTGCAACTTGTGCGAGGCGATCTGCGGGGTACTGGTGACCGTCGAGGACGGCCGGATAACCGATATCCGGGGCGACGAGTCCGATCCCCTGTCGCGCGGTCACATCTGCCCGAAGGCGGTGGCACTGCGGGATCTGCAGGACGATCCGGATCGCCTCACCCAGCCCGTACGCCGGACTGCCGACGGCTGGCAGGAGTTGTCCTGGACCGAGGCTTACGAACTGGTGGCAGCCAAGCTCGCCGAAACGCAGACCGAGCACGGTAAGGACGCGGTCGGGGTCTACCTGGGGAATCCGAACGTGCACAGCCTCGGGGCGATGACGCACATGCCGCCCCTGGTCCGGTTGCTGCGGACCCGCAACAGGTTCAGCGCCACCTCGGTCGACCAACTCCCGCACATGCTGGCCTCGCAGCTGCTGTACGGACACCAGCTGATGGTTCCGGTCGCGGACATCGACAGGACGTCGTACCTGTTGATGCTGGGAGCGAACCCACTGGTCTCCAACGGCAGCATGATGACGGCGCCCGGCTTCGGGCGACGGCTTCGTGAGGTCCGGAACCGCGGCGGCCGGGTGGTCGTGATCGACCCGCGCCGGACCGAGACAGCAGCGGTCGCGGATGAGCACCACTTCGTCCGGCCCGGCACGGACGCGGCGTTCCTACTCGCGCTGATCCATCAGGTGATTGCCGACGGGGCCACGCGGCCGGCGGCGTACGTGGATGGACTTGACGTCGTGACGGCAGCGGTGGCGGACTGGACGCCGGAGAGAGCCGCGCCGGTGACTGGGATCGACGCGGCGGTGATCCGGCGGATCGCGAGCGAGTTCGCGACGGCCGAGCGGGCTGCTTGCTACGGGCGACTCGGGGTGTCCGCGCAGCAGTTCGGCGCTGTCTGCCAGTGGGCGGTGCAGGTCCTCAACATCATCACCGGGAATCTCGACCGGCCCGGCGGCACGATGATCCCGCGGCCTGCGGTGGACGCTCTCCGCGGCGTCGGCCGCGGCCATGCCGGGATCTGGAGGAGCCGGGTCCGCGGACTACCCGAGTTCGGCGGCGAACTGCCTGCGTCGACTATTGCGGAGGAGATCCTCACCCCGGGCACAGGCCAGATCCGCGCGATGGTGACGATCGCGGGCAACCCGGTGCTGTCCACGCCGAACGGCCGCAAGCTGGACGAGGCGCTGGACACGCTCGACTTCATGGTGTCCGTCGACCCGTACATCAACGAGACGACCCGGCACGCAGACGTGATCCTGCCGCCGACGCCACCGCTCGAGCGGGACCACTACGACCTCGCCTTCCACCAGCTCGCCGTCCGCAATACCGCCCGCTGGAACGAGGCGGTCCTCCCCCGCCCCGGGAACTCTCGCCACGACTGGGAGATCTTCCGTGGCCTCGGCCTGGCCTACGCACGGCGTACGCCGAAAAGCGGGTCGCGGCGGCGGTTGCCCGCATTACTGATGTTGCGGCTGACTCCGCGACGGATCGTGGATCTGGG
>JAWWOY010001096.1:0-2595 GCA_033851195.1 Kribbellaceae bacterium
CGGGACGCCTTAACCTGATGGCGTTTCCGGTCCTTTACGTCAGCACCAAGTGTTGTCATCATCGTGACGACGAGGAATCCACCGTGGTTTTCCTCAGCCGCACCAAGGAGGCAGAGTGCCAGCCAAGAAGGCAGCCGCAACGAAGGCGACAGCCAAGAAGGCCGCGAGGAAGGCTCCAGCGACGACGGCGCCGGCCACGAAGGCCACCGCCGCAAAGCCTTCTCCCGCCCGGAAGACTGTCGCCAGGAAGACCAGCGCCGCACAACCCACCAGCGCGCGCAAGGTCACCGCAACGAAGAAGACAGTGACGAAGAAGGTGGGTGCGGCGAAGACCACGGCCACCAAGGCTGTCGCGAAGAAGGCCCCTGCCACCAAGGCACCGGCCAAGAAGACCACCGCCAAGAAAGCACCGGCGAAGAAGGTCGTCGCCAAGAAGGCACCGGCCACGAAGACCACCGCCAAGAAGGCCCCGGCCAAGGTCGTTGCCAAAAAGGCCACCGCCAAGAAGGCACCGGCCAAGAAGGTCACCGCGAAGAAGGTGACGGCGAAGAAGGCCCCGGCCAAGACCGCGGCCAAGAAAACCACCACCAAGAAGACAGCGGCGAAGACGGTCGCTGCCAAGAAGGCACCGGCGAAGAAGTCGGCCGTGAAGCGGACGACTGCGAAGCAGGCACCGGCGCGCAGGGCTCCGGCCCGTAAGGCTCCGGCGCGCAAGGTCGTCACGAAGAGGTCGTGACCCGCAGCATGACTGAGGGGCACCACCAAATGCGGTGGTGCCCCTCAGTCATGCGTTACCAGCGGAAAGTCAGTCGTCCTTCCACCTCGGGTCGTTGTCCCAGGCCTCGTTGCGTTCCTCGACCTTTTCCAGCGCTCGCGCGGCTTCTTCCGGGGAACTGTAGGGTCCGAGCCGGTCGGCCGCCTGGCATCCCTCGTAGGGCTCGACCTTGTGATGCTTGACGCAGTAGTACCACTCGTTGCTGTGATCCTCGGCCATGGCTGCTGGCCACCTCCCGGGAGTCTTGGCGCAAGTTACTAGAATGATGCCACCATGTCGCTTCTCACTCCCGGCATCATCTCGCCGCGTCGTCCGGTTCCCGCGTCCATCCCACGACCGGAGTACGTCGGCAAACCCGCGCCGACGCCGTTCGACGGCTCGTACGTGACGGACCCCGACACGGTCGACCGGATGCGGGTCGCCAGCAAGGTGGCCGCGCAGGCCCTCGCCGCCGTCGGTGACGCCGTCGCGCCCGGCGTCACTACTGACGAACTCGACGCGATCGGCCACAACTTCATCGTCGAGCGGGGCGCGTATCCGTCCACGCTGGGCTACCGGAATTACCCGAAGTCGCTGTGCACCTCGGTGAACGAGGTGATCTGTCACGGCATCCCGGACGACCGCCCGCTCGAGGACGGCGACATCGTCAACGTCGACATCACCGCGTTCCTCGACGGTGTGCACGGCGACACCAACGGGACCTTCCTGGTCGGCGACGTCGACGAGGAGAGCCGACTGCTGGTCGAGCGCACCCGCGAGGCGCTAAACCGCGGTATCAAGGCCGTCAAACCGGGCCGCCAGGTCAGCATCATCGGCCGCGTCATCGAGTCGTACGCGAAGCGGTTCGGCTACGGCGTGATCCGCGACTTCACCGGCCACGGCATCGCCACCTCGTTCCACTCCGGCCTGATCATTCCGCACTATGACGACGAGCGGTTCAACGACGTGATCGAGACGGGCATGACGTTCACCATCGAGCCGATGCTGACGCTGGGCACCTACGAGTACGACCTGTGGGACGACGACTGGACTGCGGTCACCAAAGACGGCTCCCGCACCGCCCAGTTCGAGCACACCCTGGTCGTCACCGACACCGGCGCCGAGGTCCTCACCCTCCCGTGAACGCGAGCACCGCAGAGCTCTCGACGTACGACGAGAGCCGCCTGGCGTGCGTCGTAGCGCTCTCCGAGGCTGAAGGCTGGACCCAAGCCGCCGCGGTCTCGCCTCCCCGAAAGTCGTTTCTTCGCGTGCTCACCGGGACCGATCTCGCCTGCATAGGTCCGGCCAGCCTGGCGGCAGAGCTGTTCGCCGCCTGCCAGGGCGGGGACTTCATCCGAACCCACAATGTCGCCGCAGTCGGTGACGCGCTCACCATCTTCAGCGCTCTGGCCGCTAACAGGGTAGGTGCTTGATGGACCAGCGAGAGGCGATCGTTGCGGTACTGCGGCGAGGCGACCGGGTACTGGTCATACAACGGGGCCCACAGGGCCGGCTTCCGGGGCATTGGGCGCCGCTCAGCGGCAAGCTCGAACCTGGCGAAACCCAGGAAGAAGCCCTGGTCCGAGAGGTTCACGAGGAGGTCGGGCTAGCAGTCACGCCACTAGCGAAGGTGTGGGAATCGATGACCGGCGACGGACAGTTCCGCCTGCATTGGTGGACCGCTGAAACAGAGCCGGGCGAGGTGATCATGGACCCGGTTGAAGTTAGTGACGCACGCTGGGTCACAGCGGAGGAATTTCTGCAACTGGAGCCCACCTTCGCAGCTGATCGCGAGTTCTTCGGTCGCGTGCTGCCACAGCTCTGACGCGCCCGGGCCGCTG
>JAWWOY010000116.1:0-7553 GCA_033851195.1 Kribbellaceae bacterium
TGAAGTGACTGGCCCTGAGGATGGTCGGGCTGACAGGATTTGAACCTGCGACCTCGTCGTCCCGAACGACGCGCGCTACCAAGCTGCGCCACAGCCCGAAGTCGGCGTTAGCTTACATGTGCCTCCGCCCGGGGCGAAATCGGGTTAACCGGCGGCACCAACGTCAGCAGAGTGGCCTCGGGCCTGCAGGCGAACCGCACCGGCGCGTACGGCGAAGTGCCCAGTCCGGCCGATACGTGCAGAGCCGCTTGGCGGCCGTCGTGCCCCCACGTACTGAGGCCCTTCACCCGGGAGGTGTCCAGGTCGCAGTTCGTCACCAGGGCGCCGTAGAACGGCACCGCCAGTTGGCCGCCGTGCGTGTGCCCGGCCAGCACCAACGGGTATCCGTCGTCCACGAACGCGTTCAGCACCCGCTGGTAAGGCGCGTGAGTGACGCCGATCGACAGGTCGGCCTCGGGGTCCACCGGGCCGGCGATCTCCTCGTACCGGTCGCGTCTGATGTGCGGGTCGTCCGTCCCGCCGAAGTCGAGGCGCATACCGTTCACCTTCAGGGTGGCCCGGGCGTTGTTGAGGTCGGTCCAGCCGCGACTGGTGAAGGCTGTGCGCATCCGCTCGAACGGCAGATCCGGTCCGTGCCGCCGGTATCGCTGCTTCTGTGCCGGCAGCAGGTAGTTCACCGGGTTCTTGAACTGCGGCCTCCAGTAGTCGTTCGAGCCGAACACGAATACGCCGGGCAGGTCCAGCAGGTCGCCGTACGCGCGGACCAGTGGCGGCACCGAGGCCGGGCTGGCGATGTTGTCGCCGGTGGTGACGACCAGGTCAGGCTCGAGCCGGGCCAGTTCGTTGACCCAGCTGATCTTGCGTTCCTGGGCCGGCATCAAGTGCAGGTCTGACAGGTGCAGCACCCTCAGCGGGTCCGCGCCCTGCGGCAGCACCGGCACCGTGAATCTGCGCAGTGTGAACCAGCGCACCTCGATGGCCGCGGCGTACGCGACACAGGCGGCACCCGCGGCGGCGACCACTGCGGTGGTCTTCAAAGTCGACTTGGCAAGCCCGCGGAAAGTCATTTCACCAGCCTGCCACAATCGTGGGCATGTCCAACTCCGGTATGAAGCAGCGCCTGCACAACGACATGACTGCCGCCCTGAAGGCGCGCGACGAGCTGCGCAAGTCGACCTTGCGGATGGCGCTCACCGCCGTGACGAAGGCGGAGGTGGCCGGCAAGGAGGCCCGCGACCTGTCCGACGCGGAGGTCATCGATGTGCTGGGTGCCGAGGCGAAGAAGCGCCGCGAGTCGGTGACGGCGTACCGGGAGGCCGGTCGGGAGGAACTGGCAGTGAAGGAGCAGGCCGAGGCGGACATCCTGGCCGAGTACCTGCCGGAGCAGCTGACCGCCGAGGAGATCGCCGCCCTGGTCACCGAGACCATCGCGGCCACCGGCGCGGCCGAGTTGGGCCCGCGCGGCATCGGCAAGGTGATGGGCGCACTGCAGCCCAAGGTCAAGGGCAAGGCCGACGGCGGCGCCGTCTCCGCCGAGGTCAAGCGCCAACTCGCCGGCTGATCCTGGCAGCTCTGCCGAACGACGTCTGCCTGTCCATTTCTCCGTTCCGCCCACCGGAGTGGCTCCCCCGAACCTACTCGTCATTGGCATCCAGCGCGGCCGTCTGGAGCCCGAGGTCTGGCTGTTCTGGGTCATTGTGTGCGGCCCGGGCGCTGTTCTGGCCCTCGTCCGCTTGTGCCTCGAGGCGAGACATTTCAGTCGAGTGGTCCACCGGAACAACAGCGAGATGCCCTGATGTCGTTTTCCGAAGTTCGGAATGGTCACGCGACGCGGTGGGGCGGGCGGAGTACCTGGTTGAAGACTGAGGGCGCCTCTCGGAAGAGGCGCCCTCAGTATTTCCAGCTCAGGTTTCGTCAGCAGTTCGGGTACTTCGGGTTCGAGGGCGGGCAGTTTTTGCCCGGCTTGGGAGGTTTGATCGTGGGCTGGGTTGTCGGTGTGGAGGGCGGCGTGGTGTTGCCGTTGCCGCTGCCGTTGGAGATGTAGAGCGTGATCAGGGAGCCGTCGGGGGCACCGTCGCTGCTGCGCGGGCTGGTGTAGGCAACCGTGCCGGCGACCTCGGGCGAGTTGACCTGCCCGGACGCGATAGTCACCTGGAAGCCCGCCCCCTGCAGCACATTGGAGGCCTCCCCCGTAGTCATGCCGTTGACGGCCGGGAAGCTCTTGACGTTGCCACGGACGGTCTTGTCGTTCGGCGCGACGAAGTGCGTGACGGGCAGCCCCTTGAGGGCGCCCTTCATCGCGGTCTCCCAGAGCGGTCCGGCGGTCCCGGAGCCGGATGCGTCCGTCATCTTCTGTCCGTCAAGACGCTGGCCGATCAGGTTCGTGTAGGGAGGCGTCGCGTCGGCTACGACCGCCGCTGCTGCGACGCTGGAGGAGTAGCCGGCGAACCAGACAGCCTCGTTGTTAGTGATGGTCCCGGTCTTGCCGCCTAGGTCGCTACTGCCGAACTTCAGTTTGCCACCGGTACCGCCCGGCTCCATTACCTGGTGCAGGACGTAGTTGACACCGTCCGCGACCGCCGGGTCCAGAACCTGCTTGCAGTCGGTGGCGGAGGTGTTGATGGGCTTTCCCGCCTTGTCCAGCACCGAGGCGACCAGGAGCGGCTTGCAGTACAAACCGCGGGCGGCGAAGGTCGCGTAGGCGTTGGACAGCATCAGCGGGGTCACATAGCCGACGCCGAGGGTAAAGGATGGGAACTGCGCCAGCGGTTGTCCGCTCTGGGCGTCGTACATGCCGAGGTTGCCGGCAATGGTGGCAATCGGACAAAGGCCGACCCGCTGGGAAAGCTGCAGGAAGTAGGTGTTCGTCGAGGCCCTGGCCGCCTGGATCATGGTCAGGTCACCGTTCGCAGCGGTTGAGTTCTTCGGCTGATAGGTGGACTCGGCCCTTACGCTGCCGGTGCAGGTGGTCCACTTCTTCCCGCCGAGGTTGATCTGCGGCGGTGAATTGATCGTGTAATTGAGCGGGATGCCCTTCTGGATCGCCGCGGCGATCGTGAAGGCCTTCATCGTCGAGCCGTTCTGGAACCCGCCGTAGCCACCGGCGTAGGACTTCTCGACGTTGTAGTTGTAAGCCGTCTGGTTCTTGCCGTTGCCGTAAGGCTTGCTCTGCACCATCGCCTTCACCACACCGGTGCCCGGCTGGATGATGGTGAGCGCGGCGACCGGGCCGTCGGTGACCTTGGTGTGCTGGTTGATGGAGGCCTGCGCGGCGGCCTGGATCTTCGGGTCCAGCGTGGTCTTCACGGTGATGCCGCCGGTCTTGAGGTAGTGGTCGCGGGCGTCGACTGTCTTGCCAAGCGCCGGGTTCGCGAGCAGCTTGGAGACGACGTACTCGCAGTAGAACGGGTAACGCGAGTTGGCGCAGCCGTTCGGGACGTTCACGACCTTCTTCAGGTCGATCACCGGGGTCTTGATCGCGGCCGTGGCTTGCTTGGCCGTGATGATGTTCAGCTCCTGCATCCGCCGCAGCACGATGTCGCGGCGTTCCTTGGCCTTGCTCATGCTGTTCATCGGGTTGTACGCAGTCGGGCTCTTCACCAGACCGGCCAGCATCGCGGCCTGCGGCAGGGTCAGGTTCTTTGCGGAAACACCGAAGTAGTGCTGCGCCGCGGCCTGGACACCGTAAGCGCCGTCACCGAAGTTGACCAGGTTCAGGTACTTCTCCAGGATCTGGTCCTTGGTGTACTCCTTCTCGACCGCCACCGCGTAGCGCAGCTCGGTCAGCTTGCGCTGGTAGGTCTCGGCCGTGGCCGCCTTGCGCTCGGCATCGGTCTTGGCCTTCTCGAGCAGGCTGATCTTCACGTACTGCTGGGTGATGCTGGAGCCACCCTGCTGGACCGAGCCCTGGCTCTGGTTGCGCAGCATCGCGCGGAGCGTGCCCTTCGCGTCCAGGGCGCCGTGCTGATAGAAGCGGTCGTCCTCGATCGCGACGAGCGCTTTGCGCATGATCGGGTTGATCTGGTCCAGCTTGACCGGGACCCTGTTCTGCTCGTAGAGGTTCGCGATCCAGGTGCCGTCGGCGGCGACGATCCTGCTCTTCACCGCCAGCGGATCGGTGGTCAGCTCCTGTGGCAGAGACTGCAGAGTCTGGGCCGTCTTCTCGGTGCCGAATCCGGCCAGCCCGGCGAACGGAATCGCCAGCCCGGCGGCCAGCGCGCCCGAAAGCACGCTCACCCCCAGGAACAAAACCACCGACTGGATGACGCCCCGATCGTCCTTCTCCCT
This sequence comes from Kribbellaceae bacterium, assembly GCA_033851195.1. Classification (GTDB taxonomy): domain Bacteria; phylum Actinomycetota; class Actinomycetes; order Propionibacteriales; family Kribbellaceae; genus Kribbella. The sequence continues at coordinate 4,288 of JAWWOY010000116.1, forward strand.
TACGCGCATGAGAGGAGCCTACGTGATCGCAGCGCCACGCTAAATCATCAGATGTGATCTATATCACGTCAACCTCAGTGTGAATTCGGACGTCCGTACGCCGGTCGGCGGGCCACCCGCAAAGGTGGTCCCGCCGGCCGGCGCGGCGGTTATGCGGCGTCCTGCCGCGCGCCCACCTGAGCCGGCTCCAGCGCCAGCTCGAGCACCTCGCGGACGTCGCTCACCGGGTGCACAGTCAGCTCCGAGAGCACCGACTCCGGCACGTCCTCCAGATCCGGCTCGTTCCGCTTCGGGATCAGGATGGTGGTCAGCCCGGCCCGGTGCGCTGCCAGCAACTTCTGCTTCACGCCACCGATCGGCAGCACCCGTCCGGTCAGCGACACCTCACCGGTCATCGCCACCTCCGAGCGAACCGGTCGCCCGGACAACAGCGAGGCCAGTGCGGTCGTCATCGTGACGCCAGCGCTCGGTCCATCCTTCGGAACAGCTCCGGCCGGTACGTGGATGTGCGTGTTGCGCTCAGCCAGGTCACCGACCGGCAGGCCCAGCTCCGCACCGTGCGACCGCAGGTACGACAGGGCGATCTGCGCCGACTCCTTCATCACGTCGCCGAGTTGCCCCGTCAGCGTGACCCCGGTCGGGCCGGTCTCCTTGTCCGCCAGCGACGCCTCGATGAACAGGACGTCACCGCCGGCACCGGTGACGGCAAGACCCGTCGCCACGCCCGGCAGCGCCGTACGCTCGCCGGACTCCGGCGTGAACTTCGGCGACCCCAGGTAGCCCTTCAGATCACCGGCGCTGATCGTCAACGCCTGTGCCTCCTCGTCGGCGAGCGCCAGCTTGGCTGTCACTTTGCGCAGCACCCGCGCGATCGCCCGCTCCAGCTGACGGACGCCCGCCTCGCGGGTGTACTCGCCGGACAGCAGCCGCAGCGCCGACTCGTCGATGGTGGTCTCGTCGGCCGACAACCCGGCCCGGTCCAGCTGACGCGGGAGCAGGTGGTCGCGGGCGATGACGACCTTCTCGTCCTCGGTGTACCCGTCGAGCTGCACCAGTTCCATCCGGTCCAGCAGCGGTGCCGGGATCGAGTCGAGCACGTTCGCCGTGGCCAGGAACACGACGTCGGACAAGTCCAGCTCGACCTCCAGGTAGTGGTCCCGGAACGTGTGGTTCTGCGCCGGGTCCAGCACCTCCAGCAGGGCGGCCGTCGGGTCACCCCGGTAGTCGGCACCCACCTTGTCGATCTCGTCCAGCAACACCACCGGGTTCATCGAACCAGCCTCGGTGATGGCCCGGACGATCCGGCCGGGCAGCGCGCCGACGTACGTGCGACGGTGGCCGCGGATCTCCGCCTCGTCGCGGACGCCACCCAGGGCGACCCGGACGAACTTGCGGCCCATCGCGCGAGCCACGGACTCACCGAGCGACGTCTTACCCACGCCGGGCGGACCGACCAGAGCCAGTACGGCGCCACTTCGCCGCCCGCCGACGACACCCAGGCCACGATCGGCCCGGCGACGACGTACGGCCAGGTACTCGGTGATGCGCTCCTTCACGTCATCCAGACCCGCGTGGTCCTCATCCAGGATCGCGCGAGCCTCGGCAACGCCGTAGCTGTCCTCGGTCCGCTCGTTCCACGGAAGTTCGAGGACGGTGTCCAGCCAGGTGCGGATCCAGCCGACCTCTGGCGACTGCTCCGCCGTACGCTCCAGCTTGGCGACCTCGGCCAGCGCGGCCTTCCGGACGTGCTCCGGCAGCTCAGCGGCCTCGACCCGGACGCGGTAGTCGTCCTCCTCGGAGGACGTTGTCCCGTCCAGCTCGGCCAGTTCCTTGCGGACGGCCGCGAGCTGCTGGCGCAGCAGGAACTCCCGCTGCTGCTTCTCCATGCCCTCCTGGACGTCCTTGTTGATCGAGTCAGAGACCTCGAGTTCCGCGAGGTGCTCCTTCGCCCAGGTGATCAGCTTCGCGAGCCGCTCGGACACGTTCGGCGTCTCCAGCAGCCACAGCTTCTGGTCGCCATTCAGGTACGACGCGTAGCCGGCCAGGTCGGACAGCTCTGCCGCGTCCTCGACCTGCTTCACGGAATCGATCACCTGCCACGCCCCGCGGCGCTGCAGCACGGTCGTCACGAGCGTCTTGTACTCCCGCGCAAGCTCGCCCGACTTCTCATCAGTGCTCTCGTCCAGGACCGTCGCACCGACCCAGAGGGCGGCACCGGGACCAGTGGTCCCCGCACCGATCCGGACCCGGCTGACGCCCCGGATAACGGCTGCCTGGGCTCCACCCGGCAACCGGCCGATCTGCTCGATCTGGCCGAGCGTCCCGGACTTGGCATATTTCCCGTCCAGGCGCGGCGTCAGCAGCACCTGGTCCTGGCCCGAGGCCTGGGCCGCGTCGATGGCGGCACGCGCCTCGGTGTCGGCGAGCCGCACCGGCACGACCATCCCGGGCAGTACTACGACATCGTCAAGCGGCAGAACGGGAAGGTTCAATGTCTCACTCACGGGTTTGTCCCACCCTCTCCAAAAGATTGAGTCACACAGACTCAACCACCGACCCCACCCCCTGATTCCCGCACCCCGCCCCGTTCGCCCACGGCGAACCCCACCCCTTCGTCGGTCCCTTGTTCCCCGGCGTGTCGCGCTTCGTCGGTCCGTTGATGCCAGCGCCGAGCGCGGAGGTGTGACGACACAGATCGGGCACACTTCCGGGCGAGCCGAGCGGCCGGAATTCGCGCCGACGCCGAAACACCCTGCTGGGGGCGACCTGGTCACGAGCACGGCTCGACCGCCGGCCACGCATATACAACTGCTCCAGCAAACGCTTACCCGGCCCCGAAACCAGACTTATGTATGCGCTGGTGGCGGCGAACCTGTCCTATGGACACTCCCGGGTCCACGGCCCTGTCACGCGAATGGTGTAACCACCGCATTGCGACGGGACGGACGTACACCTGCCGACTTCCCGCTTGGACTGGCCGGGCACGGTCTGACTTACCGCCTCGACTGGCCGTGTGGCGTCGACCTACCGCCTCGACTGGCCGGTTCGATGCCCGACGTACGGGGTGTCGAGACGGTAGGTGGAGTATCCGCGGCCTGTCGGAGCGGCAAGTGGGACAAGGGAACCCCGGCGGCATTTCCACCAAGCCACTGTTGCCGGCCACCGCGCCCTGCCCTGCGCGGCCACCAACGCGGACCGTACTGGGTGCCTGGCGAAGCCGCCCTCTTACGTACAGTCCCCAATCAGCCTGCGCCCGAGTCGCGCTG
>JAWWOY010000126.1:0-9360 GCA_033851195.1 Kribbellaceae bacterium
GGACCCAGCGGTCGGGCACGCCGCCTGCTGCTGATCGGGCTGCTGGCCCTGTTCGTGGCGGCGCTGCTCGCGACCGGCGGTTACATCCTGGCCCGCGACCTCGTCGACTACGCGGTTGCCTCGGCCCACGGCGCTTTCTAGACCCGCCGCGGCGGATCGGCCCGCCGAGTCGAACACCACACTGGCCAGCTCAAGATCAAACCAGTGTGGTGTTCAGTTGACCATGAAGCCGGACTCAGCCTTGCGCCAGCTCCGCCACCGGCTGCCACTTCTCCCACGTCGCCAGCCGCCCCTCGTAGTCGGCCTTGGCAATACCCAGCGGGGCCGTACCGAGGAAGCAGCGCAGCGGCGGCTCTTCGGCATCCACGAGCTGCAGCACGGCGGCGGCGGACGCTTGCGGGTCACCCGGGGTGCCGATGCGCTTGCGACGCTGCGCCTGGACCTGCTCGTGGTACTCGGCGTAGGCCGGCAGCTGCTCGGATCTGCTCGACGAGGAGCCCGCCCAATCGGTGGCGAACCCACCGGGCTCGATCAAGGTGACCTTGATGCCGAACTGGGCCACCTCCTGGGCCAGCGACTGGCTGATCCCTTCGAGCGCCCACTTCGATGCGTGGTAGATGCCGACCAACGGGAACGCGCTGATCCCACCGATCGAGGAGACCTGCAGGATGTGGCCGCTGCCCTGCTCCCGCAGGAACGGCAGTGCCGCCTGGGTAATCCACAGCGCCCCGAACAGGTTGGTCTCCAGTTGCGCGCGGGCCTCGGCCTCAGTGAGCTCCTCGACCATCCCGAAATGGCCGTAGCCGGCGTTGTTGACCACGACGTCGAGACGTCCGAACCGCTCGTGGGCCTGCCGCACGGCGGCGAAGTCGGCCTCGCGGTCGGTGACGTCGAGTTGCAGCGGCAGGAACCGCTTGCCGTAGGTCGCGACGAGATCGTCCAACGCGGACACGTCACGCGCCGTCGCGGCCACCGAGTCGCCGCGCTCCAACGCCGCGATCGCCCACTCCCGCCCGAAGCCGCGCGAGGCACCGGTGATGAACCAAATCTTCTCTGTCATGGCGTGCTCCTCCTGAACCGACTACCTCCACCATAGGAAGCCAGTGAGGTGCTTTTCCCGCCAGTTGGCGGTGACGTCGGCCACTCGCAGCGGAGCTACGGCACCATCCATCCCAGGATCGGGGTGGACTGCAGCACGACGATGGCGCACATGATCGCGAGCAACGCGAGGCTCCACCCGATCACCTTGCGGAAGATGTCGCCCTCACGGCCCGCCAGCCCGACCGCAGCCGCGGCGATGGCCAGGTTCTGGGGACTGATCATCTTGCCGAGCACGCCTCCGGAGGAGTTCGCCGCCGCCATCAGCACCGGGTCGAGGCCGGCCTTGACCGCGGTCTGCACCTGGAGCGCGCCGAAGAGCGCGTTGGCCGATGTGTCGGAGCCAGTCACCCCGACACCGAGCCAGCCCAGGATCGGCGCCAGCACGACGTACAGGCTCCCTGTTCCGGCGAGCCAGGCGCCAAGGCTGAGGGTCTGGCCGGACGTGTTCATCACGTAGGCCAGAGCAAGCACCGCCATGACAGTGACGATCGCCCACCGCAGCTCGTAATACGTCGCGCCGTAAGCCTTGAGCATTCGCGCCGGGGAGATCCGGAGAACGATGGCGGTGAGGATTCCTGCGATGATCAGCAGGGTGCCGGCAGCCGGGAGCCAGTTGAGGCTGAAAGTCAGCGACGAGAGCGGCTTACCCGAGGGGGCCAGGACATTGAGCCCGGGCCAGCCGAACTTGTAGGACCACGGTGCCACCGAGAGAGCGTCCTTGACCGCCGGGATGTTCGCGATAGAGAAGACGGCGATGATGATGAGGTACGGCGCGTACGCCTTGACCTCCTCGGCGGTCGTGTCCCGGACAGGTCCGGCAGGGACCGCGGGAGCGGGACCACCGGAGCCTCCCTGCACGGTCCGGCCCCCGGACGGCTGCCCACCACGCGAGGCGCCCACCGCTGCACCGGTCGTGGTGCTTTGCGCGGAGCCGGCCGGTTCAACGATCTCGGTGAGTTCCTCTGTCGGCTTCCAGACCCGGAGCAGCAGCACCACGGCTCCTGCGGACACCAGGGAGGCGAGGATATCCGTCAGCTGCACGGAGATGTAGTTGGAGGCGACGAACTGGGCGAGAGCGAAGGAGATGCCGGCGACGATGGCGGGCAGCCACGTCTGCCTGATGCCACGTCTGCCGTCCACCACGAAGACCAGGATCAGGGGCACGACCACGGCCAGCAACGGTGTCTGCCGTCCGACCATGGCGCCGAGCGTGCCGACGGTCAGACGTTGGTCGTTGCTGACGCCTGCGGTGACCGTGGCGAGCGTGACGATCGGCGTGGCCAGCGCACCGAACGCGACCGGTGCGGTGTTCGCGATCAGCGCCACCGAAGCGGCCTTGATCGGCTGGAACCCCAGTGCGAGCAGCATCACCACGGTGATGGCGACCGGCGTGCCGAAGCCGGCCAGGGCCTCGAGCAAAGCACCGAAGCAGAACGCGATGATGATCGCCTGGATCCGCTGGTCGGCACTGACCCGCTCGAACGATCGGCGCAGCACGTCGAAGTGCCCGGTCGTCACTGTGAGGTTGTAGACCCAGATCGCGTTGATGACGATCCACAGGATCGGGAAGAAGCCGAATGCCGCGCCCTCACCGCCGGCGAGCAGCGCCTGCCCGACGGGCATGCCGAACAGGGCGACGGCGACCACGATCGAGACCACGAGTGAGACCACCCCCGCGATCCAGGCCTTGACCCGTAGACCACCCAGAAGCACGAACAGTGTGAGAAGCGGGATAGCTGCACAGAGCGCACTGAGCGTGAGCGACCCGGCAACCGGGTCGAGCGTCTGATGAAACATGGCTTGCTCCCTCGGGCCGGTGGTGTGGAGCCGTTAAGGTGGGACGGTGCGGTAATTGGATGCGGTAATGCTGTGCTATCCGGTGAGAGACGTCACCGCAAGACCTCGGATGGATGCGTCCAGCACCTCGATGGTGTGCGCCATCCCCATCGGATGAGCTGAGCGTTCGATCGCGGAAGCCACTTGCATCAGGCAGCCCGGGTTCGCCGTGACCAACAGCTCTGCGCGAGTGGCCACGATGTTCGCTGCCTTCCGGTCGCCGAGCTCACGGGCGGGGCCGGGGCTGAGGATGTTGTAGATGCCGGCGGAGCCGCAGCACAGCTCAGCTTCGGCGATCTCCCGGAGCTCCAGGCCAGGGATCTGGCGCAGCAGCTCGCGCGGCTGGCTACGGATGCCCTGCGCGTGTCCAAGGTGACAGGCGTCGTGGTACGCCACGCTGAGCTCGAGCGGATGACGCGTCGCGACCGGTCCCAGCTCGACCAGGAATTCAGAGACATCACGGACCTTGTCGGCGAAGGCTCGCGCCCGCTCGGAGTAGTCACGGTCGTCCGCGAGCAGGTCGGCGTACTCCTTCATCGTCGAACCGCAGCCGGCGGCGTTGACGACGACCCGCTCCACCCCCGCGGCCTCGAAGGCGTCGATGACGGCGCGGGCGTACTTCTGTGCCTCGGCCTCCCGGCCGTTGTGCACCGACAGAGCCCCGCAGCAGCCCTGGGACTTGGGCATGATGACCTCGCATCCCTCGGCCCGCAGGACCCGAGCGGTGGCTGCGTTGACACCCGGGAAGAACTCGCGCTGTATGCAGCCGGTCAGCATCCCGACCACCGCCCGGCGCTGTCCTGCTGCCTCGATCCGCTCCGGCAGTCGCTCGGGCTTCCCGAGCCGTGGCGCCAGGCTCTCCATCGCGGCCAACTGGGGCGCGAACCTCTCCAGCAGGCCGGTACGTCGGATCAGGCGGTCGAGCCCGGCGCGCTGGTAGCCCCGCAGTGGTCCGCGCAGCAACCGGAGCCTGCGCGGGTGCGGAAACACGGAGAAGATCAACCATCGAAGCGTACGGTCCTTCGCCGTCCGTTCGTGGCGCCGCTCGACCTGCGCGCGGGTCGCCTCGATCAGCTTGTCGTACTGCACCCCGGACGGGCAGGCCGTCACGCAGGCCATGCAGCCCAGGCACTGGTCCCAGTGCTGCACCATCGAGTCGGTCATCGGCTCGCCCTCGAGGCCCTCCTTCATCAGGTAGATGCGGCCACGCGGGGAGTCCATCTCCTCGCCCCACAGAACGTACGTCGGGCAGGTGGGCAGGCAGAACCCGCAGTGGACGCAGTCGCCGACAAGGTCCAGGTCCGGCGGCCGGTGCTCGTCGAAGGCGCCCCCCGGAGCAGGCGCGCCGAGGCTGACCAGATCCTGCTCGGTCTCGCCCGGCTTGCTGCCGCTGTTCTGTGTCATGTCAGATACCTCCCACGAAACGTCCCGGCGCGAGTCGGTGGTCGGGGTCGAACTCGTCCTTGACCCGGCGCATCAGGTCGAGTCCGCCGACCGGCCCCCAGGTGTCGACGTCCTGCTTCACCTTGTCGGGGGCGTCGAGCACGACGAGGGTGCCGCCGTGCCGTGCGCAGACCGATCGAAGCCCGGCTACCGCTGCGCCCACATCGCTGCCCGGCCCGATCGCGCCGTACACCACGCCCGCCGCTGCGGACCCGCGCAGGTCGACCGGCACGTTCGCAGTCCGGGCGGCAGCGAGGACGTCGGCCAGCCCCGACAGAGCGAACGTGAGCTTCAGCGCAGTCGCGCGGTCGTCGCCGGTCGCTGCTAGCGACCAGGGGTAGGCGCTCCAGCCCTCAGGAGCGGAGTCCTGCGCGGTGGCGGACCCGCCGAGCAGCCCGAGCGTCGTCGCCGTACGCCCTTCGACTCCTTGGGCGGTGCCTTCCAGCAGGACAGTGAGCGTTCCGTGTCCGTCGGCGGCCCAGTCGACCTCCACGGCACCGGGCACCACCTGTGAGTGGATCACCGACTGCACCAACTGCTGGGTCTCCGCGGGCTGGTCGACCGGGACGGTGACGAAGCGCCGCGCAGCGGGAAGCGGGTGCAGCCGGAAGAGGGCCTCGGTCACTACGGCGAGCGTGCCGTAGGAACCGATGACGAGCTTGCCGAGGTCATAGCCCGCGACGTTCTTCACCACCCGGCCGCCTGCCTTGGCGATTACCCCGTCGGCGCGGACTACCGTGACCCCGATGAGGAGGTCGCGCACTGTGCCGGTGGCGACGCGTCCGGGCCCGCTCGTCGCCGTGGCGAGCGTGCCACCGATGCTGGCCCCAGGGACGGTGTCGTCCACGGCCAGCCGCTGCCCCGCTTGGGCGACCGTCTGCTGCACGTCGGCGAGCGGGGTCCCAGCCTGGGTGGCGACCACGAGGTCACCCGCCGCATGGTCCAACACCTGATCCATGGCGCTGACGTCCACGAGTACGTCGGCACGGCTCGGCGGTCTGCCCCAGGTCATCTTGGTTCCCCTGCCGCGAGCCACGACCGCCAGGCCGTGGGCGGCCGCCGCCTTCAGCACCTCCGCGACATCCTCGGTCGAGGTGGGGCGGGCAACGAGATCCGGTCGTACGCCGTCCACCTGGTCGGTGTCGGCGGCCTCGTGCACCTGCGCGCAGGCGGACTCGATCGCCTGGCGCGCCGTACCGTCGAAGGCTGCTGTCCGCGGCCCCGGCACGGCGCCCATCAGAACACCTCCGCCACGCCGGCGTCCTGCAGCGGGTGGGCACCCTTGTGCTTGCCGGGGACCTCACCGCACAGCCGAGGCGTCGGGAACACCTTGCCCGGGTTGGAGATGCCGTGCGGGTCGAACGCGCACCGGACGAGCTGCATCGTGTCGAGGTCCTCCTCGGTGAACATGCGTGGCATGTACGCCGCCTTGTCGATGCCGACGCCGTGCTCACCGGTGATCGAGCCACCGTGGCCGATGCACAGGTCGAGGATCGCGCCACTCACCTTCTCGGCGGCCTCGCCGGCACCCGGCACCGCATCGTCGAAGAGCACGAGCGGGTGCAGGTTGCCGTCACCGGCATGGAAGACGTTGGCGACCCGCACGCCCGAGGACGCCGACAGGTCGGCGATCGCGCGCAGCACCTCGGGAAGCGCGGTCCGGGGGATCACGCCGTCCTGCACGATGTAGTCGGGGCTGATCCGGCCCACCGCGGCGAACGCGGACTTGCGGCCCTTCCAGATCAGTGCTCGCTCGGCCGGGTCGGTCGCGACGCGCATCTCGAAAGCGCCGCTTTCCCTGCACAGCCGGTCCACCTCGCCGAACTCGTGCTCGACCTCGATCGCTGCTCCGTCCAACTCGACGATGAGCACGGCCCCGGCGCCGCCCGGGTAGTTGCAGCGCACCGCCGCTTCGGCGGCTTCGATAGCCAGGGCGTCCATCATCTCGATGGCCGCCGGAACGATCCCCGCGGCGATGATCGCCGAGGTGGCCGCTCCCGCGTCGTCGGTCGAGTGGAACCCGGCCAGGACCGTGCGCACCTCCTCCGGTAGGCGGACCAGCCGGACGATCGCCGACGTGACCACGCCGAGCGTGCCCTCGGAGCCGACCACCGTACCGAGCAGGTCGTAGCCCGGCGCGTCTGGCGCAAGACCCCCGAGTTGTACGACGTCACCGTCGGGTGTCACCAGCTCGGCCCCCAGCACGTGGTTGGTGGTGAAGCCGTACTTCAGGCAGTGGGCACCACCCGAGTTCTCGGCGAGATTCCCGCCGATCGAGCAGATCTGCTGGCTGGAAGGGTCGGGCGCGTAGTAATAACCATCAGCAACGGCGGCCCGGGTGACGTCGAGGTTGATCACCCCTGGCTCCACGACGGCACGCTGGTCCTCGGGTCGCACCTCCCTGATGGTGCGCATCCGCGAGGTAACGACGAGAACGCCGTCGGCGCGAGGCAGCGCACCTCCGGAGAGACCGGTGCCCGACCCGCGAGCCACGAAGGGCACCCGGTGGTCGGCACAGACCTTGATGATCGCGGCGAGCTGGTTCGTCGTCTCGGGCATCACGACGAGGGCAGGCGTGACCTTGTAGTGGGCGAGGCCGTCGCACTCGTAGGTGCGCAACCGGGCGCGGTCGGTGATCACGCCGTCGGCCGGCAGCATCAGCCGGGACAGGCGAGTGAGAGCGTCGATTCCGTCCTGCCGTGCCCCGGGCTCACCGGTGGCTTCGGTGGCCTCCGGCGGAACCGGGTCCGGGCTCGGGCCTGCGGTGGTGTTGGTCCCATGCGTGCCACTCATGACAGCTCACGGCATCCGCTGATAGGCAGGCAGGGTCAGGAAATCGGCATACTCGTCGGCGAGCGCCATCTCCGTGAAGGTGGCCCGAGCGTCGTCCCAGCGGCCCTGAGAGAAGGCCTCCTCGCCGAACCGGTCCCGGATCGCCGCCATCTCCTCGTCGATGATGCTCTCCACCAGTTGCCGGGTGACGCGATGGCCGTTGCTGAGCTCCACGTCGTTGTGCAGCCACTGCCACACCTGGCTACGTGAGATCTCCGCGGTGGCGGCGTCCTCCATCAGGTTGTTGATACCGACCGCGCCCGAGCCGCGTAGCCACGACTCGAGGTACTGGATCCCGACGCTGACGTTGCTGCGCAGCCCCTCCTCGGTGACGTCTCCGGGGGTGGAGGCGACGTCGAGCAACTGTTCCGCGGTGACGTGCACATCTTCCCGCAGCTTGTCGAGCTGGTTCGGCCGGTCACCGAGTACGGCGGTGAACACCTCCTTGCACAGCTCCACCATGCCGGGGTGCGCCACCCACGAGCCATCGAAGCCGTCCGCGGCCTCGCGGGTCTTGTCGTCCCTCACCTTGGCGAAGGCGACTTCGTTGGTCTCCGGGTCCTTGCTCGGGATGAATGCTGCCATGCCGCCGATCGCATGGGCTCCTCGCTGGTGGCAGGTGCGGACCAGGAGCTCGGTATAAGCGCGCATGAACGGCACAGTCATCGTGACCGAGTTGCGATCGGGCAGCAAGAACTCCTTGCCGCGGGTGCGGAAGCTCTTGATCACGCTGAACATGTAGTCCCAGCGGCCGGCATTCAGGCCCGAGGAGTGCTCGCGCAGCTCGTAGAGGATCTCCGCCATCTCGAAGGCCGCGGGGTAGGTCTCGATCAGGACGGTGGCTCGGATGGTGCCGCGCGGGATGTTAAGGAAGTCCTGGGCCAGGTTGAAGGCGTCGTTCCACAGCCGCGCCTCGAGGTGGGACTCCATCTTCGGCAGATAGAAGTAGGGGCCCTGTCCGCGGTCGATCTGCCGCTGGCCGCTGGTGGTCAGGTAGAGCGCGAAGTCGACGAGCGAGCCGGACGTCTGGGCACCGTCCACCAGGAGGTGTTTCTCAGGGAGATGCCAGCCGCGCGGACGCACCACGATGGTGGCCAGCTCGCCCTCGTTGAGGGAGTAGGACTTGCCCTCAGGGCTGGTGAAGTCGACGTTGCCGGTGATGGCGTCGAACAGGTTGAGCTGCCCACCGATGACGTTTTCCCACAGCGGCGTGTTGGCGTCCTCATGGTCGGCCAGCCACACCTTCGCACCCGAGTTGAGCGCGTTGATCGTCATCTTCCGGTCGGTGGGTCCGGTGATCTCGACACGCCGGTCAACCAGGCCTGGAGCTGGATCGGCGACTCGCCACGAGTCGTCCTCGCGGATGTGCCGGGTCTCCGCCAGGAAGTCCAACCTCCCACCGGCAGCCAGCTCCTCGACGCGTTCGTGGCGTCGCTCGAGCAACTCGAGCCTGCGACCGTCGAGCTCACGATGAAGCAGGCCGATCAGCTCGAGTGCTCGGGGGGCGAGGATCTCGTCGTACCGGTCTTGCCTGGGTCCAGTGATCTCGATGCCGTCGGGTGTACCCATCGGCTTCTCCCATCATCGTTCCGCTGCCGAGGACCGCATGGTCCGCGTGCGGAATTCACCTCTCCTGTGATCGAACACTAGGTAGACCGGTGAAGCACCCACAAGGGTGTCGAACCCGGCATTTTGTTGCGCAGCACGCCCTGACCCGGGTGCGCTCGTCCGCCGGCGGCTACGCCGTGCCGGCGACGCCGACCAAGTTCCCCTCGGGATCGGTGAAGTGACCGACCACGAGGCCTGTCGGGCTCTGCACTGGGCCCAGCCGGCGCGTCCCGCCCAGGCTCTCGGCCTGCTGAAGCGCGGCCTCGACATCGGTAACGCCGACGTAGAAGATCGTGTGGCCGTCGTAGCCGATGCCTCCACCGACACCGCCCGGGATCCCGGTCCCGTCGCCGGTCTTGATGCCGTCCACGAAGCCGTAGTTCATGGGCTCAGAGACCGCCTCCGAGACCGGGGAACTCGTGTCGAACTCCCATCCGAACAGGTCGCCGTAGTAGTTCCGGAGCCTCTCCGGATCCGTCCCGATGACCTCGAAATGCACAACTGGCTGTCCCATTGGTCACTCCTCTCCGCGCCGACACC
>JAWWOY010000903.1:0-7429 GCA_033851195.1 Kribbellaceae bacterium
GCTGGCCGGCTTCATGCTTGCCGTCAGCACCGGCTCGATCACAGCCACCATCGGCGAGGAGTTCATGCTCCCGTCGTTCCTCGGCCCGATCCTCGGTGGCACCTTGCTGGCCGGCGGCTACGTCTCCGTCGTCGGCACCTTGCTCGGTACGACGCTGACCTCGGTGATCCGCAAGGGCCTCGACCTGTTCGGCGTCGGCTTGGAGAGCCTGAACATCTACCTCGGGCTGATCCTCCTGGTGGCGCTGTCCGCCGACCGGATCCGGACAGTGCTGTCCGACCGGCAGGAGGTGAAGAAACGATGAGGCGGTTCGCCAAGACGACCGAGATGACCCTGCTCGTCATCTGTGTGGTGTTCTTCGTCGGTCTGGTGATCGCGTCCGGCGGCGACCTGCTGGGGGCCAACTCGCTGCGGGTACTGCTGCAGTTCCTCGCCGTGCCGGTGTTGATCGGGTTGGCGCAGATGGTGGTGCTGGCAGTCGGTCAGCTCAATCTGGCCGTCGGTGCGATGGGCGGGTTCGCCGCGGGCGCAATGGGCGTGCTGATGGCCGACCACGGCGTTCCGGTTCCGCTCGCGCTGCTGATCGGCTTCCTGCTTGCTTCGCTGGCCGGGTTGCTCAACGGCCTGCTGGTGGTGCTGACCCGGATCAACGGGTTCATCGTCACGCTCGCCACGATGACCGTCCTGCTGGGGGTCCAGTACCGCCTGGTCGGGACGCGCACGGTCGACGCCTATCCCCAAAGCCTGAAGAACTTCGGCTCGTACGCCGTCTTCGGTGTGCTGCCGTTGATCTTCCTGGTCGCGCTGGTGGTTGCCGGCCTGCTGGCGCTGATGCTGCGTCGTACTGTGCCGGGGAGGCAACTGCTGGCCTCGGGCGGGAACCCGATCGCAGCAAGGTTGTCCGGGATCTCCAATGATCGGTCGGTGATCATCGCGCACACGCTGTCCGGCGCGGTCCTCGGTGTCGCGGCGATCCTGACCGTGGCCTCGTCGCCCGGCGTGAACAAGAGCATCGGCGGTGACTGGCTGCTGCCGAGTTTCGCCGCGCCGATCATCGGTGGCGCTTTGCTGACCGGTGGGTCGGCCGTAGTGCTCGGCACCGTGCTGGCTGCCTTTATCGTGCGGTTCGTGGACACTGCCCGGGCGGAGTTCTCGCTCGAGCCGAGCTGGGTCAACTTCGTCGTCGGCTCCGTGGTACTCGGCTCTGTAGTGCTCGGACAGTTCCGCACCCGCCGGCAGGAGCGCCGCTCGGTCGTCAAGGCGCCCGACGCCGCAGTGGCCGGAGGTGTCTCATGACGCTGTTCATGGCGGACAAGGTCGACAAGCTGTTCCCCGGCGTACGGGCGTTGGACGAGGTGACGCTCAAGCTGGAGGCAGGCTCGGTTCACGCGTTGCTGGGGGAGAACGGGGCCGGGAAGTCGACGCTGATCAAGGTCATCACCGGGCTCTACCGCCCTGACGGTGGCCGGTTGTTGCTTGACGGCAATGAGGTGCAGTTCGGCTCGCCGCACGAGTCCGCCTCGGCGGGCATCGGCGTGGTGCACCAGGAGCGCAACCTGATCCCCGGCTTCACTGTCGGGGAGAACATCCTGCTGCAGAAGCTGCCGACCAGTCGCGGTCTGGTCGACCGGTCACGGATCCGCTCCGAGGCAGCGCGCTGGCTGGCCGAGCTGGACCTGGACCTCGACCCCGACCAGCCCGTCACCGAGCTGTCCGTCGCGCAGGCTCAGCTGGTCGAGATCGCCAAGGCTCTGTCGATCGAGAGCCGCGTACTGCTGCTTGACGAGCCGACCGCATCCATCACCCCGAACGAGGCCGAGCGCCTCTTCAAGGTGATCGGCAAGCTGAAGGAGGCCGGCTGCGCGGTGCTGTTCGTGAGTCACAAGCTGGAGGAGGTCTTCCAGATCTGCGACACCGTCACCGTCTTGCGGGACGGTGCCTCTGTGCTGGAGTCGGGTGCGTTGTCCGACCTGACCCGAGACCAGGTCGTCGACCTGATGGTCGGCCGCGTGCACGAAGCCCTCACGTTGCCGCAGCGCACCGTCGACACCTCAGCTGCGCCGATCCTCGAACTCTCGGGAGTCAGTACGGCGACCGGCCACGCGGAGGTGGACCTGACGGTCCGGCCGGGTGAGATCGTCGGGCTCTACGGGCTCGTCGGCGCCGGGCGCAGTGAGCTGGCCAAGGCGCTGCTCGGGCTGGATCGGATCACCGCGGGCGAGGTCCGGGTGCGCGGCAAGGCCGTGCGGATCCGCAATGTCCGCGAGGCGCTGCGGACCCACAAGATCGGCTATGTGACGGAGAACCGCAAGGAGGAAGGCGTCTTCCTGGAGCAGTCGGTCAGCCGCAACATCGCGGTGACGGTATGGGACCGGCTCCGGAAGCTCCTCGGCTATGTCCCGGCCAAGGCGGAGGCCGCGATGGTCGCCGACTACGTCGAGCAGCTCGGTATCCGAGTGGCGTCGCCGCTGCAGTTGGCCGGGACGCTGTCTGGCGGCAACCAGCAGAAGGTGTCGCTGGCGAAATGGCTGGCGGCGAAGACCGAGATCCTGATCATCGACGAGCCCACCGTCGGCATCGACGTGCGGACCAAGGACGCCTTCCACACGTTGATCTGGGACCTGGCCGCGAACGGGCTGGCGATCCTGCTGATCACCTCCGACCTGCCGGAGATGATCACGCTGGCCGACCGGGTGGTGGTGATGCGGGACCACCGGGTCCGCGGCGAGGTGGCGAACGACCACGACTACGACACGATGAGCCAGCGGGTGATCCGCCTCATCCACGCGGAAGGGACGACAGCGGCATGACCGACAGCACCAGCCAAGGGCGGGTGGATGCACACCACCACCTCTGGGACCTCGCGGTCCGGGAGCAGACCTGGATGGTCGGCCCGGAGCTGGATCCGGTGCGGCGCGACTTCTCCGTCGACGACCTGGCCCCGCTGGCCTCAGCCGCGGGGGTGAGCGCGACCGTTGTGGTGCAGACGGTCAGCGTTCCGGACGAGACGCCGGAGTTCCTGGAAGTTGCATCTAGCAACGATTTGGTTGCGGGTGTGGTCGGCTGGGTCGATCTGCCGGCGCCTGATGTCGCGGATGCCCTGGCCGCGTTGCGGGAGAGGCCGGACGGCGCCTGGCTGAAAGGCATCCGGCACCAGGTCCATGATGAGGAAGACCCGCGCTGGCTCTGTCGCGACGACGTACGGAGCGGGCTTGCAGCAGTGGCTGCGGCCGGACTGGTCTACGACCTGCTGACGAAGACGCCGCACCTGCCGGCTGCGGTGGAGACGGTAGCGGCTCTGCCTGAGCTGTCGTTTGTGGTGGACCACATCTCGAAGCCGGTGATCGGTGGTGATCTGGAGCCCTGGGCAACGGGTTTGCGGGAGTTGGCCGGCTTCTCCAACGTCAGCTGCAAGCTGTCCGGGATGGTGACCGAGGCCTCGTGGACCGGCTGGACCGTCGAGGACCTCCGCCCGTACGTCGACGTCGTACTGGAGGCCTTCGGGCCGGACCGGGTGATGTTCGGGTCGGACTGGCCCGTCTGTCTGCTGGCCGCGTCGTACGGCGAAGTGGTCGAGGCGGCGGAGCAGCTGACCGCGGGCCTCGGCGACAAGGAGCGGGACGCCGTCTTCGGCGACACCGCTCGCCGGGTCTATCACCTGACCTGAACCCCAAGTGCGCACAGCCCCCACGGCCCCCCTGTCTCCGTGGGGGCTGTGCTTTTCGCTTACGGCACGCGAAGCCTTGGACACCAGGTCTGGCAGGAAAGTTCGGAGTTCAGTGGCCGGGTTTTCGGGCTTCCGCGGCGTCAGCGGCCGGCTCGGTCCCGTCCTCGGGTGGCGCGAACTCGACCCGCACGCCGAGCAGCCGGACCGGCCGGTCGAGATCGAACTTCGCCAGTATCACGAGAGCCGCGCGGGCGACCTCGTCGGGATCCTGGGTGATCTCGGACAGCTTCCGGCTCTTGATCGGCGTGTAGAAAGAGGCGTACCGGACCTTGACCGCGACCCGCTGGATCCGGCGCCCCTCGGCGACCACTTCCCGGGTGACCTCGGTCGCCATCTTCACCAACTCTCCTTCGATCTCGGTTGGATCGGTGAGGTCCGCCGGGAAGGTGATCTCGCGGCTCCGGGAGACCGGCTCGCGGGGGACGTCGGTCACCTTGGTGTCGCCGAGGCCCTGCCCGAGGCCGTGGTACCAGCCGCCCATCCGCGGCCCGAACCGAGCCGTCAGGACGGCCGGGTCAGCCGCGGCCAGCTCGGCGACCGTGTGCAGGCCCAGTTCGGCCAAGTTCTCCGACATCCGGCTGCCGATACCCCAGAGCTCGCGCACCGGCCGGTGGGCCATCACCTCATCCCAGTTGGCCGCGGTCAGCCGGTAGATGCCGGCCGGCTTGGCAAACCCGGTGGCGAGTTTCGCCCGCACCTTGTTGTCGCCGATGCCGATCGAGCAGGACAGCCCGGTCCGGGCCAGGACTGCCGCCCGCAGCTCGGTGGCCAGTACCTCCGGGTCATCGGTCTCCACACCCAGGAACGCCTCGTCCCAGCCCCACACCTCGACGATCACCGGGAACTGCCGCAAGGTGTCCATCACCTCCACCGAAGCCGCGTCGTACGCCGGTGGATCGGTCGGCAGGAACACCGCCTGCGGACAACGCCGCGCCGCCGCCCTGAGCGGCATGCCCGAATGCACCCCGAACTCCCGAGCCTCGTACGACGCTGTGGCGACCACCTGGCGCGACTGGGTCGGATCACCCGATCCACCCACCACAACTGGCAGGCCGCGCAGTTCCGGGTGGCGCCGTACCTCAACCGCGGCGACGAACTGGTCCAGGTCCACGTGCAGGAGCCACCAGGGCGGTCCGGTCACTTAGTGTCCTGGGTTGGTGCGTAGCCGGTGTTCAGGCGCGCCTTCGGGCTGGTCACCTGCCGACGATAACCGGCAGATCGGCCAGCCGGCAGGTCGAGAGTCATCGTTGCCACAGGCCACAGCTCGCAGGCCGGCACCGGGCCAGTGCGACCCGGATCGACGTGTGGAAGGTGCGGGGCCCGGGTACCTGAGCAGGGTCGCGGTTATGCAGATTGCCGTGCGGAATCCCTGAAGTCCGAGGTACCTGTGATGGCTGACTCATTCCGGAACCGGTCATGAGTTCGCGCAAGCCGCCGGCCGGGGCGGTCACCAAGGCGCCGGCCGGCCTGCCCACCCCCCTGATAGAAAACTGGGAGTGGCAGGATCACGCAGCATGCAAGGACGTTAACCCGGAGTTGTTCTTCTCGGCCGAGTCCGAGCGCGGGTTGCGCAAACATGCGCGTGAACTGCTGGCCAAGTCGTTGTGCGGGACGTGTCCGGTGCAGCGCCAGTGCCGGGACCATGCGTTCATGGTCGGCGAGTCGTACGGCGTCTGGGGTGGCACCACCGAAGAAGAACGCGAACCCGCCCTCCACAGCCACCACCGCTGAAACCCGGGCTCACAGAAACCCGGGACTCAGACGCCCTCGACGGCGGCGAATGGCACCGCGAGCAATGGCTCGACTCCGGTCTGGGCTGCGTGCAATTGCTCGTACAGGCCCTTCTGCGACAGCAACTCTCGATGCGTGCCCGCCTCCACCAGCCGTCCCTCATCGAGCACGAGAACGCGGTCGGCGTGCGGGGCCAGGTTGAGGTCGTGCGTGATCATGATGGTGGTGCGTCCGGACATCAGTTTGCGTAGCGGGCCGATCACGCGGTGCGCCGCGAGCGCGTCCAGTCCGGTGGTGGGTTCGTCGAGGACGAGAACGGGCGCATCGCGGAGCATCGCGCGGGCGATGGCAATGCGCTGCAGTTGCCCACCAGACAGTTGGGCGGTGTGCTGATCGATGCGGGTGTCGTAGCCGTCTGGCAGGGCGACGATGAAGTCGTGTGCGGCGGCCTCGATGGCCGCCTGAATGATCTGCTGCTCGGTGGCGCCGGGCCGGCCGCAGGCAATGTTCTCGCGGATGGTGTCGTGCAGGATCAGGGTCTCCTGTGGAAGCAAGGTGACGATCTCGCGCAGGCGGGAGACGGGCAGCGTGCGCAGGGGGACGCCGTCGAGGCGTATCTCCCCTTCCGTGGGGTCGTAGAAGCGCAGCAGGAGTTTCGAGACCGTCGACTTGCCGGCGCCGCTCGGTCCGGTGATCACAGTGAACTCCCCGGGGTGGACAGTCAGTGAGAAATCGGTGAGGGTTTGCTCTCCAGCGCCGGGATAGCCGAAGTCGACCCGGTCGAACTCGACCCTCCCTCGCACGTGCCGGAGCTCGGCGGCCTGGTCCGGCAGCGGATCGGTGACGGAGAGGTTGGCGTCGAGGATTTCCAGCAACCGTTCGGCGCCCGCGGTGGCAGCCGTGACGGTCAGGTTCAGCTCGCCAAGGCCGCGGAGAGGTGGGTAGAGGTAGCCCAGGAATGCGGCGAACGCTAAGAGTTCGCCCAGGGTCATGCGGCCCTTGGCGATCTCCCAGGCGCCGATTCCGATCACGGCGAGCACGCAGAGTGTCTCGATGACCTCCGCCACCTGCTCGTACAGTTCGGTCCGGCGGGCGCCGGTCACCGACGCGCGCATCCACGCGCTGGCCTCGCGGTGCAGCCGCTTCTCCTCGGCGGCTTTGCGGTTGTATGCCTGGGTCAGGACGATCGTGCCGAGCGACTCCTCGACCACAGACGTGATCGCTCCGTCGGCAACCCGCTCCTGGCGGGCGACGCGCTTGATCGGGCCGGAGAAGATCTTGGCGGTCAGCCACAGCAGTGGAGCGAGAACGAAGGTGGCCAGCGCTAGATCCCAGCGCAGCCAGATGGCAGCGGCGGAGAACAGCAGGATGCGGAAGATCGCCGAGACCGTGCCGACGACCGATGACACGACCATCTGCTCGATGGCCTCGACATCTCCGGTGAGGCGCTCGACCAGGTCGCCCTGGCGATTCCGATGGAAGAAGTCGGGCGGCAGATCCTGGGCTCGCCCGAAGACCCGGGCCCGCAAGCGCAAGATGAAGCGCTCGCCGGTCCAGACGGCCAGGGAGTTGCCCAGGTAACCGATTGCTGCGCCGAGGACCGCGACGGCCAGCCACTGACCCGCGGGGGTCCAGAATGCGGCGAGCGAGCCCTGCTGGAGCGCATTGTCGGTCAGATTGCTGAACAGCAGGATCGCGGCGGTCTCACAGAGGGCCGCAATGATGACGCAGATTGAGATCAGCACGAACCAGCGCCGATCGCCCCGGGTCATCGGCCAGAAGCGGGCGAACGCCTGCCGGACCGTGAGGTGGGACGCATCGTCCCCGGGATCGTCCGTCTCGAGGAGGCTCTCGTCCGTCGAGCTGACGGGCGGGCCTGCAGGATCGGAGAGCGCGGCGCGGCGACGAGAATGAAGCAGTCCGCGGCGGCGATGCCGGCCCCGTCCCCGCGGGCGCGGTGGGGGCACCTGC
>JAWWOY010000908.1:0-6322 GCA_033851195.1 Kribbellaceae bacterium
CGAAACCGAGACGGCACCGGCGCGGCGGGGATCGCCGACCGCGAGCAGCCCGTCGGCCGGATCCCAGAAAGCCGCCGCGACCCCGCCGAAATACATCGCGTGCGCCTCCATCGCGCGGGCCGGCAGACCGAGGCCTGCCGGCAGCGGCAGATCCTCCTCGTGGTCGATGGTCACGTCCTCGCGGACCCGGACGTGCAGCCGTGGATACTGCACGGCCTCTGCCAGGGACAGTCCGCCGTGCGTGAAGAGTGCGTACACCTGCGCCAGCGCGGTCGGGATCCGGTCCGAGCCGGGCGACCCGATAGCCAGTACGGCGCCGTCGCTGTCCCGCCGGGCCACGCTGGGCGCCATGTTCGAGGTCAGCCGGGTGCCCGGGGGCAGGCTGTGCACCCCGCCAGGGAGCAACTCCTGCTCACCGAGCGCGTTGTTCAGCCAGAGACCCGTGCCCGGCGACAGTACCCCCGACCCGTAGCCCGACGAGACCGTGATCGCACAGGCATCGCCCGCGTCGTCGACCACCGAGACCGTTGCCGTACTGGGCGAACTAAGCGCTCGCAGGTCACCGGTCGACGCGAGATCGAGCAGCTTCTGCCCGGCAAGCCGGCGTACGTCCTCCTCATGCAGCTCAGCCAACCGGCTGCCGAGCACAGCGTGCTGGACAGCAACCAGCCGGGCCAGCTCGGCAGGATTCCAACCACCATCAGCCGGTACGCCGACGAGCAGGGCGAGCATCGCTGCCACCGCGACACCACCGACGGCAGGCGGTGGGTTGGTGGCCAGTCGCCACCCGCTCTGCCGCACCGTCAACGCAGGCCGTACGACGGCCTCGTACGCGGCCAGGTCCGCCGCGGTCAGGATGCCGTCATTCGCCGCCATGTCCCGGGTGATCAGCTCGGCCAGCTCGCCGGTGTACACCGTCTCGGCACCGGCCTGAGCGATCAGTTCCAGTGCCTCGGCCAGTTCCGGGATCACCACGGTCGCGCCGGCCTGAATCACCACGCCGTCGGCATCGTGCACCACGGCCCAGCTCGGCTTGTGCCAGCCGAAGATGACCTCGTGCGCGAAGGCGAGGTAGTACCCGGAGGTCGGGCTCAGCGAGAATCCCTGCCGGGCGACCTCGATAGCCGGGCGGACCACCTCGCGCCACGGCACCTTGCCGGACCGTTGATGGGCCAGATCCAGCGCCTTCAGTCCGCCCGGAGTCGCCACCGAGCCATGCCCGACGGTGGTCGTCATACCGCCGCCATACTCGCTGGTGATGTCCCAGACGCCACGGTCGAAGCGCTCCGGGGGCAGACCGCGGCCAGGCATCTCCACCCAACCGTCGATCGTAAAGGCCGGACCGCCGGCCCGCTGGACCGTGACGAAACCACCCGCGCCCGGCGACACGACGCCGATCTCGTTCACCATCGTCACCAGCGTCGCGGCGATGGCGGCGTCAACCGCATTGCCTCCCTCGGCCGCCAGCCGGACCCCGGCCTCGGCCGCCGCCGCATTGGGGGCCGCGACCGCGACCCTGGAGGTGGCCATCAGCCGACGCGCTGGACCGCACCGAAGCGATCGACGGCCACCTGGACGGCGGCCTGCCGGGCTGCGGCGACCTCGGTCTCGGTGAGCGTCCGGTCCGGCGCCCGGAAGCGCAGCGAGAACGCCAGCGACTTGCGCCCCTCGCCGATCTGCTCGCCGGTGTAGAGGTCGAACAGCCGGATCGACTCCAGCAACTCCCCCGCACCCTCGACCAGGGCGGCATCGACGTCGGCCGCAGCCACCTCGGCCGGCACGATCAGCGCCACATCCTCCTTGGCCACCGGGTACGACGAGAACGGCCCAGCCGCCACCGAGGCGGGTCCGGCCGCGATCAGCGCGTCCAGATCAAGCTCGACCGCACTCGACCGAGCCGGCAGCCCGAACGCCTGACAGACCTTCGGGTGCAGCTCACCGGCATGACCGATCACCGTGCCGCCGACCGAGAACTCCGCGCACCGGCCCGGGTGCCACGGGGCCAGCTCGACGTTGCGCAGCACCGGCTCGACCCCGACCGCCTCGGCGACCGTTCGACCCACCTGTACGGCGTCCTGCCAACCGACCGGCTGACCCTTGCCCCACCAGCCCGCGGGGACCCGCGAACCAGTGAGTACGACGCCGAGATGCAGCGGCTGATCCGGCAATGCGTCGTACAGCGCCTGGATCTCTTCGTCGCTCGGGCGCTGCGCGACTGCCGGCAGCGGCGCGGGTCTCGAGTCGGGGCGGGGCAGGAACACCAGGCTGGTCTGGAAGATCGCCAGGTCCGTGGCGCCGCGACCGACGTTGCGCTCGGCGGTGCGGAGCATGCCGGGGAGCAAGGTCGTCTGCATGGACGGCTCTTCGTCGGAGAGCGGGTTGGCCAGCTTGACCGCGGTCCGGCGGACGTCGGCGGCGGGCAGGCCGAGCGCGTCGAAGTCGGCGTCACCGACGAACGGGTAGGCGACGACCTCGGTCAAACCGGCACCGACCAGCGCGGTGGCGATCCGCCGGCGGCGACGCTGCGAGACCGTGAGACCCTGGCCGCCCGGGGCCGGCGGCAGCACCGACGGCACCTTGTCGTACCCGTAGAGCCGGATGACCTCTTCGGCGAAATCGTTGGGGTCCCGCAGATCCGGCCGCCACGACGGTGGGGTGACCGTCAGCATCTCGCCCTCGAACTCCCTCGAGTAGGGGAATTCGCACCCAACAGCGGCGAGATGCGCGACAGTCTCGTCGACCGAGATGGGGGCACCGGCGACCCGGGCCGCGTGGTCCGCGCGGAAGGTCACGCGCTTCGGCAGCAGGTGCGTGTCGATGACGGTCTCGGCGGTCTCGATGGTGCCGCCGGCCAGTTCGGCCAGCAGGTCTGCGACCCGCTGCGCGGCGTACCGGGGCAGGGCCGGGTCGACCTCACGCTCGAACCGGCGCGACGCCTCGGACGACAGCTTGTGCCGCCGCGAGGCCCGCGCGATCACGACCGGGTCGAAGTGTGCGGCCTCGATCACGACGTCGGTGGTGGTCTCGGAGATCTCGGTGGACGCGCCACCCATCACGCCCGCGACACCGATCGGGCCGGAGTCGTCGGTGATCAGCAGGTCCTCGGCGTCCAGCTCACGGGCCTGGCCGTCCAGCGTCATCAGCTTCTCGCCTGCGGTCGCCCGCCTCACCACGATGTCACCAGACAGCCGGGCCTTGTCATAGCCGTGGATCGGCTGGCCCAGCTCGAGCATCACGTAGTTCGTCACGTCGACGCCGATCGAGATCGGTCGCATCCCGGACAACTGCAGACGCTGCTGCATCCAGCGTGGCGACGGTGCCGCCGGGTCGATCCCGGTGACTGTCCTGGTGGCGAACACGCTGCAGGCGTGATCGTCCTCGACCCGAACCGGATATCCGCCCTGCCCGGTGCCGGTGAGGGTCAGATTCGCCGGGTCGTTGAGGGCCACGCCGTACGCGGTCGCGGTCTCGCGCGCCACGCCGCGGATGGAGAGGCAGTAACCACGATCCGGCGTGACCGCGATGTCGAGTACGTCGTCGCGCAACCCCAGCAGCTCGATCGCGTCGTCACCTGGCTCGCCCTCGCCCGGCTGCAGTACCACGATGCCGCCGCTGCCGTCGTCGCCGAGGCCGAGTTCGGAGCTGGAACAGATCATGCCGTTCGACACGTGGCCGTAGGTCTTCCGTGCGGAGATGACGAAACCACCTGGCAGCACGGCCCCCGGCAGTACGACGACGACCAGGTCGCCGACCTCGAAGTTGCTCGCACCGCAGACGACCCACTGGGGCTCGTCCCGGCCGATGTCGAGGGAGCACCAGCGGATGGTCTTGCCGTTCTTCTGCGGCTCCGGCTCGTAGGACAGCAACCGCCCGACCACCAGCGGCCCGGTCAGCCCGGCGCCGCCCTCGTCGACGGTCTCCACCTCGAGCCCGGCCCGGACCAGCTTCTCGCCGACCTCCCGGCCGGTGACGCCGGCCGGCAACTCGACGTACTCACGAAGCCATGACAGTGGGACCCGCATCAGATCTCCATCCCGAACTGGCGGCTGAACCGCACGTCACCCTCGACCATGTCCCGCATGTCCTCGACGCCGTTGCGGAACATCAGCGTCCGCTCCAGCCCCATCCCGAACGCGAAACCGGAGTACCGCTCGGGGTCGATGCCGCAGGCCTGCAGCACCCGCGGGTTCACCACCCCGCAGCCGCCCCACTCGATCCAGCCCTCGCTGCCACAGGTGCGGCACGGCCGGTCCGGGTTGCCGACGGACTCACCGCGACAGACGAAGCACTTCAGGTCGACCTCGGCGGACGGCTCCGTGAACGGGAAGAAGTTCGGCCGCAGCCGCGCCTCCAGTCCCTCGCCGAACATCGACACCACGAAGTGGTCCAGCGTGCCTTTCAGGTGCGCGAGCGTGATGCCCTCGTCCACCACCAGGCCCTCGACCTGGTAGAAGACCGGCGTGTGCGTCGCGTCCAGTTCGTCGGTGCGGAACACCCGGCCCGGGCAGATGACGTAGATCGGCGGCTTGCGGGTCAGCATCGTCCGCGCCTGCACCGGCGAGGTGTGGGTCCGCAGCACCTTCCCGGAGCCGGGAGGCTCGACGAAGAAGGTGTCCTGCATCTGCCGTGCCGGGTGGTCCGGCTGGAAGTTCAGCGCGTCGAAGTTCAGCCACTCGGCCTCCACCTCAGGCCCCTCGGCGACGTCCCAGCCGAGCGCGGTGAACACGTCCGCGACCTGCTCGGAGATCAGCGACAGCGGGTGCCGCGCACCGAGCTGCGGGGTGTGCCAGGGCAGCGTCACGTCGACGCGCTCGGTGGCCAGCATCCGCTCCTCGTGCTCGGCCTCCAGCACCTTCAGCCGCGCGGCGTACGCCTCGTTGATCTCCTTGCGGGCGGTGCCGATCCGCTGACCGGCCTCCTTCCGGCCTTGCGGCGGCAGCGCGCCGATCTCCCGGTTCGCCAGCGCGATCGGCGACCGGTCCCCCAGGTGCGCGAGCTTCGCCTCCTGCAGCGCCTTCAGATCCGTGGCCGATTCGAAGGCCTTGAGCGCCTCGTCCCGGGTCCGCTCCAGCTCGTCGGCATGCAGCGGTGTCACCTCGACCGGGTCATAGTTCTTGTTGGGGCCGGACATGGCTCCCTTTCGGGGTTGCTGGAGGAAAATTCTGAATCTTCTGCCTGTAGCAGTCTAGAAAGCTCCGGCTGCCGAGCGTGAATCGGTCGTCCACAGGCTGACTCGCGGCTGCCCCGTCAACCAGCCTTTCAATCTTCCGCCGTACGCCGTTGCGCGCGGGCCGAGGCGTACAGGCAGACGGCGGCCGCGGTGGCCAGGTTGAGGCTCTCCGCGCGGCCGTAGATCGGGACCTTGACCGAGCGGTCGACGATCGCGTCGAAACCATCGGGCAGACCGTGCGCCTCGTTGCCGAACAGCCAGGCGGTCGGTTTGGCGAGGGTGCCGTCGTCGATGCACTCGTCCAGGTCGGAACTGCCGTATCCGTCGGCGGCAAGCACCTGCAAGCCTTGCTCCCGCCACAGCTTCGTCGCCGCGATGATGTCCGCCTCCACTGTGATCGGCAAGTGGAACAGACTGCCCACGCTGGCCCGGACCGCCTTCGGGTTGTGCGGATCGACCGACTCACCCGAGAGCACGACGGCATCGGCTCCGGCAGCATCGGCACACCGGATCAGCGTCCCGGCGTTGCCCGGATCCCTCACCTGTACGCCGACCGCGACCAGTCGGGCTTGTGCTGTGACGGCCTCTTCCAGCGGTACGTCGACCAGCCTGCAGACGGCCACCACCCCCTGTGAGGTGACGGTCTCGCTGAGCACCTCGATGCCGGCACGATCCACCTCGTACCACGGCACATCCGCCACCCGGGCCAGGTCCCGAAGATCCCGGTGCCTGCTGGCGACGTCCGGTTCGGCGTACACCTCGATCACCAGTTCGCGGTGCTCGAGCGCCTCCCGGACCGCCTGCGGACCCTCCACCAGGAAGCGGCCCAGCTTGCGCCGGAACGTGCGAGTGGCGAGCCTCCGGGCCTGCTTGATCCGCACGGATTGTGCGGTCAGCAGACCTGGGCTCGCCACTTGCGCTTGCTACTTGGTGTTGCTGCGGCTCAGGCCGCGGCGTCGCTCTTGGCGTTGATGTCGGCCGGCAGTGCGGCCTTCGCCAGCGCCACGAGTGCCGAGAACGCCGGGGCGTCGTTGACGGCCAACTCGGCGAGGATCTTGCGGTCGACCTCGACCTCGGCCAGGCGAAGACCCTGGATGAGGCGGTTGTAGGTCAGGCCCTCGGCGCGGGCGGCAGCGTTGATCCGCTGGATCC
>JAWWOY010001145.1:0-2816 GCA_033851195.1 Kribbellaceae bacterium
TCGAGCGGATGACCAACCTGACGGGTATCGGCCGCAGCACCGGGTTCACCGTGCTGTGCCTGCCGGTCAAGCTCGCCGGCGCGGGCGCCGGATGGTGCCGCGCCGTAGCCCTCATCGAAGAACAGGACACCGTGTCATGACCGTTTCCGCCACCGGCGCCGCTGCCCGGGTGGTCGCCGCCACCACGACCTTCGACGTACCGATCGAGCCTGTGATCGAGTGGTTCAGCGAGGCCGAGAACCTGCCTTCCTGGTCGGGCTTCTTCAGCGAGGTGGACGCCGCCGGTCCTGACGGACGGCATCCGGCGATGTCACTCGCCGGCGTGATCAGCACCTGGACGGAGGTGGTGCGCGGTCCCGAGCGCGACGAGGTGGCCATCTGCTCCCTGATCCACGGGCGGACCGAACGTGCCGTGCTGTCCTTCGAGCAGCTGGACAGCACGGGGACCAAGGTGGAGTTCGTCGTCACTGTGCTGCGTCCGGAGAGCGAGGCCGCGCTGGAGACCCAGCGCGCCCGGATGACCGACGAGCTCGCGGCCGCCCGGCGGTTGCTGGAGGTGCGGGCGTGAGGCGCCGCGTCGTGGTGACCGGGCTCGGCACCGTCAATCCGCTCGGCGCCGGCGTCGAGAATTTCTGGCGCGCCTGTCTGCGGGGTACGTCGGGAGTCCGGACGGTCGACGAATTCACCATTCCCGCAACCATGAGCCGGGTGGCCGGAGTCGTCGATCTCGACTGGGACGGCGGGCGACCGCTCGCGGCGGATCTCGCCGACCCGCACGGGCTGGACCGCAGCGTCCGGCTGGCCGTGACCGCCGCCCGGGAGGCCATGGCGAACGCTGGTCTCAGCACCGACGAACTGGTCGCACTACGCCCGGACCGGGCCGGGGTGTCCATCTCCACGGCGATCGCGGGCATCACCAAAATGGAGGCGTGCTTCGTCGCCGACACCGACGGCGGCACCCGTCCGTTGCGCCCGGCCACCCGCCGTGGCCCGGGTGGCGAGGCGTTCCTGTTCGACACCACCAGCGCGCTCGTCGCGAAGGCGCTGGACCTTCCCGGCGAACACGTCACCGTCGCGACCGGCTGCACCGGGGGCGTGGATGCCGTCGCGCAGGCCGTCGGCGCCATCCGCCGGGGCGAGGTCGATCTCGTCGTGGCCGGAGCCAGCGAGGCCCCCATCACACCTCTGGTGGTCGGGTCCTTCGCGAAGATCAACGCGACCTCGCTGCGCAACGACGACCCGCAGGGCGCTTCCCGGCCGTGGTCCCGGGGGCGGGACGGGTTCGTGCTCGCCGAGGGCTCCGGGATGCTGGTGCTGGAGTCGCTGGAGCATGCCCAGGCCCGGGACGCCACGATCATGGCCGAGATCAGCGGGACCGGCAGTGTCAACAACTACTTCCACATGACCAGCATGCCCGCGGACGGGTTGCCGATCGCCCGCTCGGTCCGGCTGGCCCTGGAGGACGCGCTGCTGGGCGCCGACGACATCGACTGCATCAACGCGCACGGATCCTCCACCCCGATGAACGACCAGGCCGAGTCGAACGCCTTCCGGGCGGTCTTCGGCGAGCGGGCCGGCGACATCCCCTGTACGTCGATCAAGTCGCAGACGGGGCACGCGTTGTCGGCGGCCAACGCGATCGAGCTGGTCGCCTCTGTGCTCACCCTGCAGCACCGGCGGATGCCGCCGACCTTGAACCACGACGATCCCGACCCAGGCTGTGGCCTGCACATCGTCCGGCAGGCCCACGAAGTCCCGCAGGCGCGCCATCTGCTGAAGACCAGCAGTGGCTTCGCCGGCATCCACTCCAGCCTGGTCCTCTCACGGCACGAGGGAGTCCCCGCATGACCGCCGCAGCGCTACCAGTCCAGCTCGAAATCACCGGGGTCGGTGTGGTGAACGCCGCCGGAACCACCGCGAAGGCGTACTGGGAGGCCTTGGCCGCCGGGCAGCCCACGGCCCGCCAGGTACACCTGTTCGGCCCCGATGCCGACGCCCAGTGGGTGATGCCGGTCAACGACGACCAGCTGGATCACAGCTGGTCGCCGCGGCAGGTCAAGCGCCTCGACCGGATGACGATGCTGTCCTCGGCCGCCATCCGGGAGGCACTGGCCGACGCACGACTGGAGACGCAGGCCGGCGAGAGCGACCGGGTGGGCATCTTCGTCGGCAACGCCACCGGCGGTTGGGGGTACGTCGAGCCGCAGCTGTATCCGCTCTACCGTGATGACGACCTCGGCGCGATCAATCCGTACGTCGCCACGGCGTGGTTCCCGACCGCGACCCAGGGCGAGCTGTCGATCGCTCAGGGGATCGGCGGGACCAGCAAGACGTTCTGCGCCGAGAACCTGTCGACGGCGTTCGCGTTGCGCCAGGCCTGGTGGGCGATCGCGGACGGCACGCTCGATGTCGCGGTGGTCTGCGGGGTCGAGGCTCCGCTGACGCCGCTGGTCTACAACGCCTGTGTCCGAACCGGAATGGTCAGCCTCGACGGCGCCTACAACCCCTACAGCTTCGAGGGCGACGGTGCGCCGCTCGGCGAAGGAGCCGCCGCGATCGTGCTGGAGTCGGCCGGCCGGTCCCGAGCACGGCAGGTGAGATCGCGGGCCCGCCTCGGTGCACCGGCGCTGGGGCCGGACCGGCAAGCAGTGATCGGCCGCGCCCTCAGCGAGGCAGCGATCTGCCGCGTCGACTACGTGGCGCTGGAAGGCCGCGGTGAGTCCGAACCGGATGTGCTTGAGATGTTCGCCGTGGAGAGCGCGTTGGAGGGCGACCTGCCGGCGATGGGGTCGGCGACCGGTACGTCCGGAGCTCTG
>JAWWOY010000140.1:0-3200 GCA_033851195.1 Kribbellaceae bacterium
GGTGTGGCCGGATGGGGGCTGTACCAGGCTGCTGACCCGTCGCCGTATGTGCGGGTTGAGCTGGACCCGGTGACACAGACGGCCGCCCGGGTACGCGGCCGACGGCAGCGGGGTGGAGATGAGCCCCAGCCGGGCGGGGAAGCAGCCGACCCAGACATCCGGCGCCGACGGTGGCGCTGCCTCATCACCTCCGCTCGGTGGGCTTGGTGCCTCAGGCCCGGCTCCTCAAGCGGGCGCTAGAGGTGCTCACGAGTCAGCACGCTCAGTCCGAGGCGGAGCACGCCGAGGCTATGGTCCGGTGGCCACAGGAGCACCGCAGGACGTTCGGTCCGTGCCTGCGCGGAATGCCCGACTTGGCGGGCGACCTGATCGAGGATCCGGAATGAGCCGGCGGTTCGAGCTGTACCGCTACCGCGATCCCGGCGGGGTCAGTGGCACGGGTGTAGTCGCACACGGCTGCGAGTTCCTCGACGGCTCGGTGTCACTGCGCTGGCTGGGCGACTACCCGTGCACCTCCGTTTGGTCCGACATCGACTCGATGCTCGCGGTGCACGGCCACCTCGGCGCATCGGAGGTCCGTTATCTCGACTCCGACCCATTCGAGGCCGAGCAGGCGGACCCGGGCGAACGGCTCAGCGGCCACGACTTGGGTGCGGCCGCTCATCAGCAGCCCTGTCCGCGGGACGCGACGACGGGGAGCGCCCGTGATGAGCGGCGGCCTCCGGTTCCACCTGAAGAGAGCACCGATCATCCGCCATCAGCGGACCAGAACAGCATCATCATTGAGGAGTAAGCGATGTCGGACATAACGCGGTTAAAAGAACAGCTACACCACGTCTCGATGGAGGCGAAGCAGGCCGCGGGTGGGTTGGGCGGCTTCCAGAACACGTTCGGTCAGAGCAGCGCCCAGGTCCAGGCCCTTATCTCCGGGACCGCAACTGGTGCGGACCATTCCATCAGCGAGGTGTTGGACGCAGCTGGCCGGGCGGTCGGGCAGGCCATCGAGGCACTGGAGATCGCCGCCGCTGGTTGCGCCAGCTACGCCAACCAGATCTAGGTCGGAATGCCCTCCGACCTGCAGCGTGTCGCCCAAGCGCTGGTCGAGTGCCTTGACCAGATTCCGAACATGGTGGGTTACCTCCAGCGCCTTGCGGTGCGGTGCCGGGAGAACGCCTCGTTGGTCGCCGACTCGGCGGGCAACCAGGCGGCGAGGACGGCTGCCCTGCAACTGGATGCAGCGGCGCGCGCCTGCGAGGAGGCAGCCCACCTGGCCGCTATGGCACCACCTGCGGCCCGGGCGTGGGCCGAGCAGATGGTCAGCGGAGCCCGCACGGTCGATCGGCCGTCGATGGACACGAGTCGTCGGGATGCCGCCAGTGGCGAGAAGCCGGCGGATGGGGACCGGACCCCGACTCGGCCTCCGCTCGATATCGCCGAGATCCTCAACCGGCTCCCCAAGCAAGAGATGTTCGGGCGTCGGATGGGCAAGACGCGGGGGATCTGGACCGACGTGCAAGGCGATGAATACGACCTGGCGAGCGGTGAGGATGAGTACCAGCGGAGGGCAGCGGCATGGGTCAAGCAACTCCGGCTCGGGCCACCGCCACACTCGCTTCTGATCGACTCACACGTTGAAGTCAAGTTCGCCATGATGATGCGGGAACGCGGCCTGCGCGATGAGACCATCGTCATCAACAACCCGCCGTGCGGTGGCGACTGGGGCTGCGACAAGGCGCTCGAAGACTTCCTACCGCCTGGCGCGAAGCTGAAGGTGGTTGCGCCGGGGTTCAGCAAGACCTACCGAGGAAAGGGCAGACCAGCATGACCTACACCGCCGAGGCGTACTTCAAGCACAGCCACGGAGAGCACCCGGTCCGGGTGACCTCGCCCGATGAGGTCGATGCACTGATCGACGCGATGCTGGCCGAGTCCTTCGCGAACTCACTCGCCGTTCTGTACCTGCGCGATCGTCCCGAGTTGGAGAGCGGCGGCCCGGACCATGAAGTCCGGATCGGGGTCAACGGCGATGACAAGGTCGGCGGCGTCTGCCTGGTGCTGGACGGCCAGGTCTGGTTCACCAAAGGCCAGCACACTCGCGACGACGATGTGTTCTACAACTACATGGGCAACGGCGCGGACTTCCCACGCGACTCCGAGATCTCGCTCGATGCTCTGCGGACAGCGGTCAAGGAAATCCTTGCTGGGGCCGGCGTACGAGCAGAGTCAGTTGAGTGGTCCGAGTCGGCAGCCTGACAGGAACATCCTCAAAGTTGGATGCTCCATAACCCCCGGCCAAGTTGATGCGGTACATAGACGAATGGTGGCTGGCTCAGGTTCGATGGTTCGCGGCTGGCCGAGGAGCGAGGTGCCTGCTACGTCGCGCTCAGACGGCCCGAGCTTGCCGAAGCGGCACTCGGCGACGCGTTGGGCCAGAAGCTTTCCTCACGCCGTCGAGGCGGCGTACTGGTCGACCTCGCCTTGCTCGGCCTACAGCGCCGGGATCTTGACCAACTCCTCATCCACAGCAGCGCCGCGCTGGACATGGCACAACAGACCGGCTCTGGCGTCATCGGGCGGAAGCTTCAAGGCCTCCAGCCGTATCTGGTGCCGTACCTCAAGGATCCCCGCATCAGTCAGCTCGACACAGAGCTCAGTGCGGTGCGCGGGACAGTCAGTTCATGAACAGAAGGAGCGTTACGTTGCCGAATGAACAGGGCCGGGTTCTCCGCGAAGCGTGGATCGCTGGCGTCAAGAAGTTCTTTCCCGGTGAACCTAAGTCCAGCTACATCACGCCCTGGGATCAAACCCCGGAGTGGGAACGCGCCAGCGCAGCTGCTGTCTACGATCAGGTGCGCGCTTTTGTCGAGGCCACAAACGGCCGCACCAGCAAGCTGACGCGGGCGCAGAAGGGCCGCTTCGTGTCACTGTGCTGGATGGGCCAGATATACAAGCACATCCCGGACCCCAAGCCGGCATATGTCGCAGACTGGGATGATCTGCCCGAGTGGCAACAGGAGACTGACGCCGACATCTTCGAGCACATCGAACAAGCGGCGTAGCGTTCGTCGATTCCCGGCATGCCCTGCAGATGACCGCCACCGGTCGCAATCGGCGTACATCCCGACGTCCGTTCCAGAGCGCCGCAATGCGAATCGAGCGTTCGCCAGACTTTGCATGTGGCGCCAGCGCACCGGGCGCTC
>JAWWOY010000946.1:0-6372 GCA_033851195.1 Kribbellaceae bacterium
CAGGTTCACCTGTCCTGCGTTGGGGGTGGTCCAACCCCACGGGTACGACGACATGAGTTCGGAATGTGCGTCCAGATCGAGCTTCACGGTTCGTGCCTGAGCCGAACTGAAGGTCAGTCCGACCACGGTGGCGCGCAGCCCGTCGGGCACGAAGTCCGTCCGCTCGACGCTGACGTCGCCCGGGTAACTGATCCGCTGGTAGCCGTGGCCGCTGGTGTACTTCGCCGCGGCGACATCCTTGCCCAGCCAGGCGCCGTCGACCCCGAACCACAGGCCGTCCAGCAACTTCAGCGGCTGCGTCCAGATGCCGCCCATCTCGCCGCGGATGTGCCAGCCGGTCGCGGGGTACAGGCCGGTCTCGTCGCCCATCGCGTAGGCACGGTCGCCGGTCACCAACGATCGCCGGTCGGCCAGCCGGCTCGTCTCCGACAATTCACCTGCCGTCGAACCAGCTTGTACGGCGGCAGGTTGCGCCGCCCCCGCCGAACCCGCCGGTACGGCGCCTGGTGGCGTGACTGCTGTTCCGGCCGCCGCGGATGGTAATCCGGCGCCGGTCAGCGCCAGCACTGTCGCGGCGGCGAGCAGACCGGCCGGCCCGGCAGTGCGTCTGATGGTTCGCCTGAACACAGGGCGCGCTGTCATGACGGGTTCCTTCTTTCTGGTTTCTGCGCCGGGGCAGAGCTGCCCCTGATCACGAGGTGGGGTTGCAGGAGTCGTTCGGCGGACGTTGGTGTGGAGGCGGGGCGCGGATCGGTGAGCAGGCCGAGCAGTTCGGCGGCGATCTCGTCGATCGGCTGCCGGACACTGGTCAGCCCGGGGGACACCACGGACGCGAGCGGCGAATCGTCGAAGCCGGTCACGCCGACCTCCACCCCGGGGGTCAGCCCGCGCCGGGTGAGTTCGCGCAGCGCGCCGAGGGCGAGGATGTCGCTGACGGCAACGATCCCGTCGACCGGTTGCCGGGCGGCCAGTAGTTCGGCGGTTGCCCGGGCTCCTTCGTCGATGGTGTCCTCCCGGCAATGGATTGCGAGCCGAGCGGTGGCCGGCAGCCCCAGTTCGAGGCAAGTGGAGCGCCAGCCGGCCAGCCGGTCCTCGGCGAGGCCGGAGGTCTTTTGCCAGCTGAGAAAACCGATCCGGCGTCGCCCGGTCTCTTGCAGGTGCCGCACGGCCGCCGCGCAGCCGGCCGCACCGTCGACGTCGACCCAAAGACCTGGCTGGGTGGTCTCCTTCCAGACCCGTCCGAACGAGACGAACGGGATCTGCTGGTCCTTCAGCCAGCCGTGCCGGGGATCGTGGGTCTCGGTCTGCGACAGCACGAACCCGTCCACCAGTCGGCGCGCGTGCAGGTCGTCGTACACGGGCATCCCGTCGAGGCCTGTGGGGGCGGTGAACAGCAGGATGTGCCGGCCAGTCGTCTCTGCCGCGGTGCAAAGGGCGTGCAGGAAGAGATCCATCACGAGGTGGGCCCGGCCGTCCGGCCAGTTCGGGACGCAATAGCCGATCAGTTCGACCGCACTCGTGCGGAGGCTGCGGGCATTACGGTTGGGCCGGTAGTTCAGGAGTTCGATCGACCGGGTCACCCGTTGCAAGGTGTCGGGGCGCAACCGGTGCGGCGCGTTCAGCGCGTTCGAGACGGTCTGGACCGATACGTTCGCGTGAGCGGCGACTTCCTTCAACGTGGCGACGACGTAACCCCTCGATCGGTGGGAACCAGCCGTTTGATCGTTAAAACAACTGGCAGTCTGATTGCCGACACGCTTAGCTGTCAACGGTTCACGCGGCTGCTTGAGCCACCACTGACCTTGACGTCGAAACCCGCGCTCGATCCACGCTCAGCAACGGCGACGCCCGGCACGCCACTTTAAGGCCGGTCGACTCCAATATTGCGTTGCTCGGGCCTGTGGCCCCTTGCCGCTACGGCGGCGGTGGCGGCGGCGGTTGTCGCGGAAGCGGCCCGCGGGCCTCCCGTGTTGAGCACCCCGTGCAGCCGGCCCAGCCCGAGATCTGGCGGTGCGACCGCTGCTGTTGTCGTGTGCCTGGCGACGGCGGCCTCAATCTCGTCCGCGGCCGCCAAGACCAGATCGGGTGCCCTCCGCAGTTTCTCGTCCGCGCCGATGTTCTTGTCCGCCGTCACGCTGCGGACCTGACGCAGCGCCCGCTGGAGCGGGAGACGGAGGTCGCGTCTGACGTTGTAGCGGTCAGCCTGATCCACCTTGCCGATCTGCGCGGCGATCACCATATCGGCCGCTGCGTTGAACCGCGCCCCGATGCTGGCGTCTTTCAACGCGCCGATGAAGGAGACCGCGCCCTGGTCCGTCCATTCCCTGAAACGTTTCGTCATGGCGAGCACAGCCTTGTAATAGGTCGGGTAACTGACGATCGTCCTTTCGTTGTCCAGTTCCGGAGCGAGGCGGTCAAGATCCAGCGCCCGGAAGACATCCGCTTTGATGCCGTGTCCGACTACGTCCGCGAGTCCTTCCTCCAGCACGACGTCCTCGTCCATGAGGTCCGTGACGGGAAAGTACTCATCCTTGTACTCGCGGACGCCGAATTCCGAACAGGTGTGCCCCGCCTCGTGGGTGGCGTACACCACCGCGTATGCGGCGTCCGACAACTCGTCAGGGGTGAACGGCCCGCCTTCGTAGATCCGGCGAAGCGGGGCGAAAATGTGGGTCGGACTGAGCGTGAGCGAGCCGTCTGCGAATTTTACGGTGCCGCCCAGATCAGCTGCCAGTTGCGCGTGGAGGGTTCGGTTCCACTTCGATGTCATACCGAAGCGGGTGGCCGTCGCTTCGATGATCCGCTCGGCGATGGAGTGCTCCCACGAGCCGGGTGGGAACTCCTGTCCCCGAATGCTGATGCTGACCTCGTCCGCAGTCACCGCCAGCTCAGGATTTCGCTGCCGGTTCGGGCCACGGATTCGTTCATCCCGCGGATCGCCCGGGCTTCGTCGCCCGGGGCTTCCTCCGCCAGCTCGCCGAGGCGTTGCGCGATCCGGCGTACTTCGGCGAGTCGCTCCCCCGGCGGACCTTCGAGGCCATCCAACTCGGCGACGAGTGTCGCAGCCTCGGCGTACGCAGGACTGTGGCCGATGGGCGAAGTCGACAGCGTGCGGGGCAATCTCTCGATATCCGTCAACGCCCGCTGTTGCCACAGCGGATCCTTGATGCGCTCGGCCAGCGCGCGGAGGCGGGCCATCTCGGCAACGACCAGCTCAGGGTCGGGAGCGGGCGTGCGCAGAGTGAGCGCGAAGATCCGGTCCCTCACCTGACGGTATGCCGCGTCCACCCGGGCAACCATAGCAACTCGTCGGGCCCTCATCGGACGGCGAAGGGCTCCTCGGCGGGCACGTTTTCCCTTGCCCAGCGGTTCACGCCCCTACCCCAGCCGGCTGGGTGGGACCTGTGGGCTGAGCGAGAGAAGCTCGCGGCGGCCTTCGCTGACGGGTGGTACTCGGTCCTGCCGTTGGCAATAGGCCCGCCGGAAAGTATCGCGGCTGCTTGATCTCAGCTGAGCTTGGGCGGACCGGCTCGGACGATCTCCCGCTCTGCTTCAATGTCCCCGGGCGGGAACCAGCGGCCCCACCAGGTCGCCCCGGCGGTCGCGAGCGCGGCCGGGGAGCCACCACTTACCTTGACGTCGAAACCCGCGCTCGATCCACGCTCAGCGACGACCTCGGCGACCAAGGCGCGGACGTCGTGCGGCGTGATCTGCAGCGATTGTCCGGTCGTGCCTTTGTAGGCGCAACTGCCATCCCAGCGCAGGATCCGGCGACGGACCGCAGGTAGCAGCAGGTTGCCGCCGATCCAGATGGGGATGCGAGGACGCTGCAGGGGTGTTGCCGTGAGCTGGACACCGTCAAGGTTGTAGTGCGTCCCGCTGTGATGAACAGGCTCGCCTTTCCACAGCGCGTCGATCACGGCGAGCGCCTCGTCCAGCTTCTCCGCAAGCATCCTCGGATCGGTCGGTTCGCCGACACTGCCGAGGAAAGGATCGGACGGGTCTCCGATACCGACGCCGAGGATAAGGCGACCGCCCGATAGGTGGTCGAGAGCAACCGCCTCGGCCGCAAGCTTCCAAGGCCGCCGCCGGGGGACCGGCGTCACTGTCGTACCAAGTCGGATGCACGACGTGGCGTACGCCATCGCAGCCAGCGAGATCCACGGGTCGTAGGTAGGCAGCGAAGCATCGCCCTGATAGACGAGGTAGTCCTCGAGGAAGACCGCGTCCCAGCCGGCGTCCTCCGCCATCCGCGCCAACTCGGCCAGGCCGCGGGGATCCCGGCCTGGCCCTACCGCTCCGAACGTGACTGAGAAGCGCATGTCCGCACACTAATGAGGCGTACCGACATTCAGGTCGATGTGCCCGCGGGCGTTCATGGCACCGACATCACCCGATCCACCACAGAGCTGACTCGCTCGCCTCGATCGGTTGCTGCGACCGCTGCGCATGACACCCTCGCCTAATGCGGATCTTGTTCACGTTCATCGGCGGCAGCGGCCACTTCAACCCACTCATCCCTGTGGCCCGCGCCGCCGAGGCCGCTGGGCATACGGTCGCTGTGGCCGGTTCGGGCAAGCTGGTGCCCGCGATCACGGCGGCCGGGTTCACCGCTTTCGCTACGAGCGAGCCGCCGACGGCAGCGATCGAGCCGCGGGCGGCAGCGCCGGCGCCGAGTCCGCTGCTGAGACCTGATCCGGAACAGGAGGATCGGGATTTCAGAGAGAACTTCGCCCGGCGCGGGGCAAGGCGGCACGCCGCGGCGATTCTCGAGCTGGCCCGCGAGTGGAAGCCCGACGTCCTCGTCCGCGACGAGGTCGATTTCGGCGCGGCGATCGCGGCCGAATCGCTCGCAGTTCCCTGCGCGACCGTCCTTGTGCTCGCAGCTGGGCTCTTGTTGCGCAAGGGAGTCGTTGCGGAGCCGCTGCACGAGCTGCGATCCGAATACGGCCTGCCGCCGGATCCGGAGCTGAGCATGCTCGACCGGAACCTGGTGCTGTCGCCTTTCCCGCCGAGCTTCCGAAGCCCCGGTTCTCCCTTGCCGGATAACGCGTTCTCGTTCCGGCAGGAAGCCGCCAGTCCGGCCGGTACCAGGTCGCACCTGTCGACCGTGTACTTCACTCTCGGCACAGTGTTCAACACGGAGGCTGGTGACCTGTTCTCCCGGGTCCTCGCCGGACTCCGGGAGCTTCCCGCAAACGTGGTCGTGACCGTCGGCGAGCGTGTCGACCCTGCGGAGTTCGGGCCGCAACCGGACCACATTCGGATCGAAAGGTTCATTCCGCAGGCGGTGCTTCTGCCGCAGTGCGACCTGGTCGTCTCGCACGGTGGCTCTGGCAGCGTGATAGGCGCGCTCGCACACGGACTGCCATCGGTACTGCTCCCGCTGGGTGCGGACCAACCACACAACGCGCAGCGGTGCGTCGAACTCGGCACCAGCCGGGTTCTGGACCCGGTTATTGCCACGCCGGACGAGGTGCGCACGACAGTATCGGCCGTACTGGCAGACGAGGGCTACCGCCGGGCCGCCGAGCGCATCCAAGACGAGATCAACGCACTGCCGGGACCGGAGCACACGGTTCCCCTGCTCGAACGGCTCCGCGGCGTCGGTACCTCCATGGCGCAAATCCGCTAGAGGTTGTCGGAGGGAGCAGGGATGCTGGTCGGTGTGTATGAGTGCGTCGAGCG
Source organism: Kribbellaceae bacterium (assembly GCA_033851195.1). Classification (GTDB taxonomy): domain Bacteria; phylum Actinomycetota; class Actinomycetes; order Propionibacteriales; family Kribbellaceae; genus Kribbella. Next base: position 5,689 of record JAWWOY010000946.1, read on the forward strand.
GTGTGTGCGAGCGGTCCAGTCGAAGGACGCGCGCTTCGACGGGTGGTTCTTCACCGCCGTTCTGACCACCAAGATCTACTGCCGGCCAAGCTGCCCGGTGGTGCCGCCCAAGGTCGAGAACATGCGCTTCTACCCGAGCGCGGCGGCGGCTCAGCAGGCCGGGTTCCGCGCCTGTAAGCGTTGCCGGCCGGATGCCAGCCCCGGCTCGCCGGAGTGGAACGACCGCGCCGACCTGGTGGCTCGCGCGATGCGGCTGATCGCCGACGGCGCGGTCGACCGCGATGGCGTACCGGGGCTTGCGGCGCAACTCGGATACAGCGTGCGCCAAGTACAGCGGCAGCTCCAGGCCGAGCTGGGAGCCGGTCCGCTGGCACTGGCCAGGGCGCAGCGGGCGCAGACTGCGCGGCTGCTGATCGAGACCAGCTCGCTGCCAATGGCGGAGGTTGCCTTCGCCGCGGGCTTCGCGAGTATCCGGGCGTTCAACGAGACAGTGCAGGAGGTGTTCGCGCTGTCGCCGACCGAGCTACGCAGCCGGGCCTCCCGCGGCGCCAACGTCACCAGCGCGGGCACGATCTCGCTGCGACTACCGTTCCGGGCCCCGCTGTGTCCGGACAACCTGTTCGGCCACCTCGTCGCCACCGGCGTACCGGGGGTCGAGGAGTGGTGCGACGGTGCCTACCGGCG
>JAWWOY010001136.1:0-3828 GCA_033851195.1 Kribbellaceae bacterium
TGGCTTAAAGCAGAGAATAGAAGACTTTATGGAGCCCTAGCCTTCTCATATCCGAAGACAACTGCTAACTATCTGCCTATTTTGTTATAAAGGTCTGATTAGTCTGTTAGTACTGCTTGTTAATGTGTCGCGAGTTAGATGTTATGACACCCTAAAACAATCACTCGCATGTGGAGCGTATTGCATTTCGTGACTTCTCGAGATGATTCTAAACATCCTAGATGGCCATTAAGCAGTTCTGCTCTATCCCTCTATGGTGATAGCGTGCGGGACGGGCACTTGTCTTCCCTCCCCTACAAAATAATACTGTTGTAAGGTTACTAACTTATTAGTTGATCGCTTGCATAACTGTTGCCTATAACGACCTTAGCTCTCCCGCATTGCACGTAATGCAGGAAGATCAATCAGTCCTGGAGGCATGAGCACGAGCGTATCAGGAAGCGGCCAGGGAACTAACTCTACAAAGAATTTCTCCCTTAGTTGGTGATAGCACTTGAGCCTGTGATTGAGTGACACGTCAAGGGAAGTACAGTGATATCCGCCTCAACATTTGATCGTGACGCACTCGCCAGTATGTGGGTATTGGCAATGCGCCTTCTGTGATACCAATGGTTCCGGAGGGGGTTTAGTTTGTCAGTTTTAATGATTCAGTTCCAGGAGGCTGCATATACAGACACCAAACAACTGACTGTTGCTGGAAGGTGTGATATAAACAGGACCGCATCCCTCGAGAGTCGTCAGGTACATGGAAGGACGTCCATTGACAATAAGAGACAAACCTCGTTCGTAAAACTTGGTAACTCGAAGAAACAATCTCAAACATGGCTTTCTGTCGTTTCTGCGACCGATCATTCCAGACTGAAGATGCTCTTCGCCAACATTTGAAAACATCCTCTAAGCATTGCTGGTGTACTCGTTGTAAAAAATCTTTCAACTCGAAGACAGCAATGCAGAAACATCTAACAAAATTCTTTGCATCACAATGTGTGTACTTGGTGTTCTGACCTCGTCGACTTCGGAAATGAACAAGACCTTATGGACCATGTTGGAGGTGACGTGGTTGCAATGGTGCTTGTCCACATGCTTGAGAACGCGTGACAAGAAACCCGGACTTGACTGAATCAAGAACGGCAGAGTCGACAAAAGGCAGAAGATCAGGCGAAGCAAGACCGCGAAAGTCGACGAGAGGCAGAGGAGCAGGCGAAGCAGGCAAATCTCAGGCGAGAGCAACCGCATCTCATCTGTCGCTAATCGTTAGCGCTCCCACCGATTGGTTACATCTTTAGATTCATTCCTCTGGTTTCCGTCCATATACGACATAGCTAAATCTGTGAGTTAGCCAGTAAAATGAAGATTTGAGAGTCGACGTTACTTACACCACGTAATAAGTATGGTTCTTAGGGTTGAAGAGCTCCGCTCGTATCTTCTTAATGTAAGCCTGCACTTCCGCATACTTCCACTACTCGCCGTTAGTGTCGAGCATCTCTATTGGATAAGAAATGACTTGGCTCACCCCCAAAATCTGGGTTAGCAAAAACAACGCCATCCCCTCAATGCCCTGCTCAAAAAACAACAGGTTCCACCGCCCGAGCTCCTTCATTTTTGGATCACTACTCCAAGGTCCAATCGGCATCTTGAACTTCTTCTCCACGACATCCACGAATCCCGCCTTAACCATATTCTCCTTCGTAAACTGCGCATTTTCAAAGGTCTTTCCCATCTTCTTAGCAGCTCCGATCGAGAGCCGCGACCACTCCGGCAATGGATGCTCTTCAGTGACCGTCCCGTCGTCCGACGTAAACATGATGGACGGTTCCATGTCCTGGATCCAGCCGCCTGGCTTAAGGCACCTATTCTTGTCAATTATCGGCTAGTCTAGGATGGCGTCACTGAAGTAGTGGAGGACTAGTATCTCACCTAAAGATCTGAGAGTAGAGCGCAAGCCAGTCGCCGATGCTTCCTCCGAGATAGCGTAGGTGGACGAAATCGAAGGTCTTGTCTTGGTATGTCCATTCTAACTGAGCATCGTCGAGCTCAAATCGGAGATTTGGAGGAACGAAGTTAGGTTGAATGGGAGAGAGGTCGCTGCCTATGACCTCCGCAGATGGAAACGCATCTGCAAAGTCTCTGTTATGAGATTAGAATGGCTGTTATCAGATACTCCCTAACCACATCACTTGCATTGCCCATATTCCCGTTCCTGTACCGACATCTATAACTTTCTGTACATCTGTTAGCTTTTCTATACATTTTTGAGTTAGGAGAAGCTAAGCCTTGCCTGAGGGTTTGAGCCAATGGGTGCTAAGAAGAGCTTGCTATCGAGCATCAATGTTAACATGTGGTGACTATAAAGCGATTAACTAAACGTCTATTAATAGCCGAGGGTCTACTGGCCCAATATCAAGCTGTTCATTCTGCTTTTCATCGTTTGGGCCCCAGTAGTCAGTCGTCTTGAAATTTTGATAAGTCATTCCATGTATCTTTCGATACTCCAGGATGCTCTCCGTTATTGAGGTGGTCGAGCTAGCACTGCCAAATCCTCAGATTGAGTAACTATGATATTCCGAGGTGGGATGTGCATACGTGTCGTCGCCAAGCGATGAATCCACTTCATCCCGAGCCTGATTCTCGTCCTAGAACAAGTCGTCAACCAGAGAAGTCGCCATCTCACAAACTGAAAGAACGAATCATGAGACCTACTACGGGAATGGCCTGCTCGCCATCATTGGCGCTCATCGTAGGTGAAAAGGGTGAAACGTAAAGACAGATGCACGATATTGGTCAAATCTGCATGAATGAACTACGACGCCACCAGAAGTACTACAGTATTGAGCGGAGGGCGCACCTACTTTATAGTGAAATTCGGCCATGGATACTGGATGTAGCTGTCACAGCTGCACGAGTTGACAGCTGCAGAGGCCGGATGTTGAGCCGATTTCCGCGGTGCGCTCTCATTCGCTGTGGCCGACTTTGCGTCCATCGGTTCTATTGCCCGCCGTTTACGGCGATGGCTATCAAAGTAAGTTCACAGGGATTTGTTTTATAGGGACCCTGGACGTACCAATAGATAGACCTCTCGAATCTCGTATTAGGTACTCTTCTGGATATGCATCCATTACAATGGACCGAACGAGGAGTTGGTTGTCCCACAGTTTGATAAATGGAACTACGTGGATATGGAAGAGTTGGCAAAGTTGAAGTTAGGCACTGTGGCAGATGAAGAGATATTTCGTCAGACGGCAGCAGAATACTTTACGCCATATTATGAACCGTTGATCCCCTGGGTCAACAGACTACGGAGGGCTGTTTTCCCCGGTGGCGGAAAATGGAAGGAAGAAAGAAGATAGGCACCTTTATTCTCGGATGAAAGAGTCCGCCTCCTCTCCTCCAGCTCCCTCTCCAGTTCGTCGGCCTCTCTCGTCCTCTCTAAATCCTGAGGGCCTTATTTTACCAGCTACGCCCTGTTTTTAGTGTAAGGCCTGTAAGACAGCCTTTCTTACACCGTCTGGCTTTAAACCGAAGATCTGGGCTGCTGTAGAAGCCTTTTCTGTTTGATTTTCAAGATGCCAGGCTTAACATTCGCAAAATATAAGCGACTAAAATGCTAAATTCTGCTCGTTGAATAAGAAACCGCCAGCTGTTGTCAATCATCGAGAGCACGCCTCGCAGACATAGTCTCTATCAAATCGTTTCATTGTATTAATCACCCATCTATGGCATGCGTTCCCATAATCATTCACTAAAGCGCCAATTCCAAGCCGCCCTTTAATATCCTCACAATCATTGAATCCGCTATCAAATCGTCAACGCAAATCGCATTTCAACCTC
>JAWWOY010000169.1:0-2886 GCA_033851195.1 Kribbellaceae bacterium
GGTCTCGGTCTTCGCCCGGCGCAGGGTCTCGGCCTGGGCCTTGCCACGGCCCTCGGCAACCGCTTCGGCCAGGTTCGCGAAGATCACGGTCAGCCACAGCCACACGACGATCCACCAGACGAAGACGCTGGGGCTGGTGATGGCAAGGATCGTGGAGGCGACGGCACCCACCTCGACCACGAACATCACCGGGTTCTTCACCATCACCCGCGGGTCGAGCTTGCGCACCGCGTCCGGCAACGAGGTCAGCAGCATCTTCGGGTCGAACAGACCCGACGCCGCCTTCTTCGCCACCGCCTTCTCCGCCGCTGGGGGTGGGGCCTTCAACTGCGTGGTCACAGTCCCTCCGCGAGGGGTCCGAGGGTGAGAGCGGGGAAGTAGGTCAGCCCGGTGACGATCAGCACGACGCCGATCAACATCGCCACGAACAGTGCCTTGTGGGTGGGCAGGGTGCCGGCGTTCATGGGCACCGGCTGCTGCCGGGCGAACGAGCCGGCCAGGGCCAGCACGATGATCATCGGCAGGAATCGGCCGAACAGCATCACCAGCCCGAGCGCGGTGTTGTAGAAGGGGATGTTCGCGCTGAGGCCACCGAACGCGCTGCCATTGTTGTTACCGGCCGAGGTGAAGGCATACAACACCTCCGAGAAGCCGTGCGGAGGGGGTGCGGTGTTGAAGATCGATGCGCGGGCTATCGCCAGGCCCATTGCGACCGCGGCACCGACCAGCACCACCGCCGGCGTGGTCAGAATGTAGAGCGAGACCAGCTTCATCTCGCGGGCGGTGATCTTCTTCCGCAGGTATTCAGGCGTCCGGCCTACCATCAGGCCGGCCACGAAGACCGCCATGACGGCAAGCACGAGGATGCCGTATAGACCTGTGCCGGTGCCACCGGGTGTGACTTCGCCGAGCATCATGTTGAACAGCGCAGAGCCACCGCCGAGTGGGGTGAAGGAGTCGTGCTGCGAGTTGACCGCGCCCGTCGACGTACCGGTGGTGGAGATGGCGAACAGCGAGGAGGCCCAGATCCCGAAACGGGACTCCTTCCCTTCCATCGCCGCACCGGCAGCCTGCGTGGCCGAGCCGCCGCCCAGAGACTCGAAGACGGTTGCCGCGGCGACGAAAGCCACCCACAGGGTGCCCATCACGCCGAGGATCGCGTAGCCCTGTCGCTTGTCCTTGATCATCAGGCCGAAGGTCCGGGTCAGTGCCACCGGGATGACGAGCAGCAGGAAGATCTCGAACAGGTTGGACAGGCCATTAGGGTTCTCGAACGGGTGCGCGGAGTTGGCGTTGTAATAGCCCCCGCCGTTGGTGCCGAGCTCCTTGATGATCTCCTGGCTCGCGACCGTGCCACCCGGCAAGGTCTGGGTCTGCCCGACCACCGAGGTGACCGCGTGGCCGCCGGAGAAGTTCTGTACGACGCCCATCGCGACCAGGATCAGGCCACCGACGACCGCCATCGGCAGCAGGATCCGGAACACGGTGCGGGTGAGGTCCACCCAGAAGTTGCCGAGGCGGTCGGTCCTGGACCGGACGAAGCCACGGACCACGGCGATCGCGACCACGATGCCGACCGCGGCGGAGAGGAAGTTCTGCACCGCCAGGCCGGCGAACTGGACCAGATGGCCCATCGTCACCTCAGGCGAGTACGACTGCCAGTCGGTGTTCGAGACGAACGCAGCTGCGGTGTTGAACGCCAGCCCCGGGTCGACGTTGGGCAGCCCCAGCGACAGCGGTAGGTGCGACTGCACCCGCTGCAGCACATAGAGCAAGATCAGCCCGACGACGGAGAAGGCCAGCACGGACCGGGCATAAACGACCCAGGTCTGGTCGGCCTTCGAGTCCACCCCGAGCAGCTTGTAGGTTCCGCGCTCGATCCGGGTGTCCTTATCGGTCGTGTAGACCCGGGCCATGTACCCGCCCAGCGGCCGGTAGGCGGCCGCCAGTAGCGCGATGAGAAGGAGGATCTGGAGGAGGCCGGCGGCTGTGTCGGACATCAGAACCTCTCGGGGAAGATCAGCGCGGCTATCAGGTACAGCACCAGGGCGGCGGCGACCACGAGTCCGGCGATGTTCTCGGCGCTCACAGCTTCTCCAGCCCCTTCAGCGCGTACCACAGCGTTGCGAAGACAACTACACAGACGGCGAGGTAAACCAGGTCGCTCACGACCGCCCCCACCCCTCGGCAAAAGTGCTCATGGTCTCAACTGCACACTGCTGGTTGCCGCGTCAGCAGCCTTCTCACACCCCTCTCACAGCCTCTCAGGCAGCTCTCATGCCCCTCTCACACTCGCTGTTCACTCGGTGTGCAGGACACCCGACGGCTGGAGTGCGCATACTTACGGCTGGCATTCGTACGACTCCGCTGAACAGACAGGGACATCGCAGTGACTGAAGTGGACGACCGGCAGATCCCGGCCCAGCTCCCGGAGCAGTTTTTCTCCGAGGAGACCCGCCTGGCGCTGGCGGAGGCGAGCCGGCAACTGACCGAGCGGCTGCAAGCCCACACCGAGGCCCTGCTGGCGATGACCGGCGGACCTGAGGAACAGGCCGCGTTGTACGAGCAGAACACCGCGTTGGAGGAACTCGTCGAGGGCTGGAACGAGGCCGTCTTCGAGCACACCGGTACGGCGCCGCTGCTGCTGGAGGACGACGAGGACGAGGAAGAAGAGGAGGAGGAGGAGGAAGAGCCGGAGCAGGTGATCAGCGTGGTGTCCCGGTTCGACCTGCGCGTGGTCGACCCCGAGGCCCTGCTTGCCGCCGGCCGGGCCGCGCAGGAGCGTCACCCGGCGGAGCTGGACGAGACCGGCGAGCGGGAGCCGGTCGAGTCCGCCGAGCAGGCCATCTACGAGATCAGCCGCGAGCTGGGCGAGGCCTGGTTCGA
>JAWWOY010000181.1:0-6199 GCA_033851195.1 Kribbellaceae bacterium
GTCCGACGACGGCGTCTCCTTCGGTGCCCCGGAGAAAAAGCTCGGCATCAAGGGATCGCCGACCCGCGAGGTCTACTTCGACAACGTCCGGATCCCCGCCGGCCGGTTGATCGGCGACCCGGGCACCGGCTTCGCTACGGCGATGGCGACACTGGACCACACCCGCGTGACGATCGCCGCGCAGGCGCTCGGCATCGCGCAGGGAGCGTTGGACTATGCGCTCGGCTACGTGAAGGAACGCAAGCAGTTCGGCAAAGCGCTCGCTGAGTTCCAGGGGCTGCAGTTCATGCTCGCGGACATGGGTATGAAGATCGAGGCAGCCCGGCAGCTCACCTACGCGGCCGCGGCCCGCTCGGAGCGCAACGACAAGGACCTCACCTACTTCGGTGCTGCGGCCAAGTGCTTCGCCTCCGACGTCGCGATGGCGGTCACCACCGACGCGGTCCAGTTGCTCGGCGGGTACGGCTACACCCACGACTACCCGGTCGAGCGGATGATGCGCGACGCAAAGATCACCCAGATCTACGAAGGCACCAACCAGGTCCAACGCATCGTCATGGCTCGGCAGCTCCTCAAGGGTCTGGGCTGAGGGTGTTTCGCATCAGACGACTGGAAGTAGAGAGTGGCTATCCGGACTAGACCGGATACCCTCCTCATCTATCGTTCGGGCTGATCGCCGCCGCCCAGTTCATGGTCATCATGGACACCTCGATCATCGGGGCGCGTTGCCGAAGATGCAGGCCGTTCTCGGCTTCACAACCCCGAGATCCAGCGATGTCGGGCTGGTTGACCAGCTGGGGTAAGCCCGTCCCGACGCCCGGCATGCACGGCGGCCACGACATGTCCGCGATTTCGCGGCGATGCAGAGACTCCTGGGCCAACTGCCTGCCAGCTGACGCCGGAACCGCGCGGTACGGGTTGGCGCGCGCCACGAGCACTGGTCGATCATGGCCCTTCGTGGCGCGCGCCGCTTGCGTCAGCACTGCCGCTGTCCGTAGCAGGCTGCCAACGCACCACCAGGCCTTCGCGGCGACCGACCTGCTCGACCCGCTCGGCGACCTTGCGTTTGATCGCGTCCAGCCGCTCGGTATCGGGAGCTTCTACCCGAAGGGCGAGCCCGCGCGGCTCGGCCCACATCCGGCAGATTCCACCGCCGACGTCGATGAGCAGCTGTCCGTCATCGCCGGACCGGGCCTTGATCCCGCCGGGCTGATGAGCGAAATGCCTGCTGAACTGCTCGACGTACCGGTCGGCCCGGCTGGTGTCCACGAACGCTTCGAGACTAACCATCGGACTCCTCCTCCACGTTTTACGATACATATTGTCTCGATCATGTCATAGTGTCGAGAGGTGGACATGATGTAGCGTGGGGTGGTGCCGAAGCTGTGGAACGACACGATCCAGGCGCACCGTCACGCGGTGCGCGACGCGGCCCTGGATGCGACTGCGGCGCTGGTGTCCGAGCACGGGCTGGCGTCGGTGACGATGTCGCGGATCGCGCAAGAGACCGGCATCGGGCGGGCCACGCTCTACAAATACTTCCCGGACATCGAATCGATCCTTGCCGCCTGGCACGAACGCCAGGTTCACGACCACCTGCGGCAGCTGGAGCTGGTCCGCGACCAGGCCAGCAGCGCAGGGCGCCGGCTCGAGGCCGTGCTCCAGGCCTATGCGCTGATGTCCCACGAACACGACGCGACTGCTCTCGCTGCGTTGCTGCACCGCAGCAAGCACGTGACCCACACGCGAAACCAGCTCGCCGGCTTACTCCAGACCCTGATCGCCGAGGGCGCGACAGCCGGTGAGCTGCGCGACGACGTACCACCGCAGGAGCTGGCCGCCTACTGCCTTCACGCCCTCGCAGCGGCCGACGGCCTGCGCTCCAAGGCCGCCATCGAGCGCCTCGTCGCGGTGGTTCTGGCAGGGCTCCACCGGCCGACCTGACCAAGCGCCGGGCTCCTTGTGAAGAGCCCGGCGCCGTTCGGGATCCGGAAGGTCAGCTTCCGGCCAGGCGGTCCGGTGCCAGGTTCAGCCGGCGCAGCAGCTGGGCGTTTAGCGCGACCACGATGGTCGACAGCGACATCAGCACCGCACCGGCGGCCGGTGACAACACGATCCCGGCGAAGGCCAGCACACCGGCGGCCAGCGGTACTGCGATGACGTTGTAGCCGGTGGCCCAAACCAGGTTCTGCCACATCTTGCGGTAGCTGGCCTTGGACAACTCGATCACCGACAACACCGCCCGCGGGTCGTCCGCGGCCAGCACCACCCCGGCGGACTCGATCGCCACATCGGTGCCGGCGCCGATGGCGATGCCGACCTCGGCCCGGGCCAGCGCCGGTGCGTCGTTCACGCCGTCGCCGACCATCGCGACCTTCAGCCCGCGGGCCTGCAGTTCGGCGACCTTGGCGTCCTTGTCCTTCGGCAGCACCTCGGCGAACACCTCGTCGATCCCCAGCTGCGCGGCCACGGCCTGGGCGACCTGGTGCGCGTCACCGGTGATCATCGCCACCTTCACACCGTGACGGTGCAGCGCATCCACGGCCTGCCGGGACTCCGGACGGACCTCGTCCTCGAGTGCGATCGCACCGAGAACCTCGCCGTCGCGGACGACGTGCAGCACCGCGGCACCACGACCCATCCACGCATCGATCTCGTCGACCAGGTCGGCCGGCACCTGCACTCCGGTCTCCCGCAGCAGCGCGGGCCCGCCGACCGCGACCTCGGCGCCATTGACGACAGCCTGAACCCCACGTCCGGTCAGCGACCGGAACCCCGACGCAACGACGCGGCGACCACCAACGGCCGGGACTCGGTCCTTGTGTGCACGGACGATGGCCTTGGCCAACGGGTGCTCGCTGTCGGCCTCCACTGCCGCGGCCAGTTCCAACAGCTCATCCTCGGGCACCGCCCCGGTGGCGGCGACGCCGGTGACGGCGGGCTCGCCCTTGGTCAGCGTGCCGGTCTTGTCGAACAGCACCACGTCGACGGTGCGCATCCGCTCCAGCGCGAGCCGGTTCTTCACCAGCACCCCGGCCCGGGCGGCGCGTTCGGTGGAAATCGCGATCACCAGCGGGATCGCCAGCCCGAGGGCATGGGGGCAGGCGATCACTAGGACCGTGACGGTCCGGGTGACCGCCTCGTTGACGTTTCCCAGCAGCGCCCAGACCACAAAGGTGATCAGCCCGGCCGTCGAGGCGAAGTAGAACAGGAACGCCGCGGCCCGGTCGGCCAGCGCCTGGGCGCGCGACGACGAAGCCTGCGCTTCGGCGACCAGTCGCTGGATCCCGGCCAGCGCGGTGTCATCACCCACCGCGGTGATCCGCACCCGCAGCGCGCTGTCAGTAGCCACCGTGCCCGCAACGACCGCATCCCCGACGCCACGCGGTACCGGCCGGGACTCGCCCGTGATCATCGACTCGTCCACCTCGGCCCGCCCATCGACCACGATCCCGTCGGCAGGTACCCGGCCACCGGAGCGCACCAGCACGACATCACCCGCGGCCAGATCGCTCAACGCGACCTCGACGACACCGTCGTCGGTGACCTTCTCCGCCGCATCAGGCAGCAACGCGGCGAGCGCATCCAGCGCGCCGGACGCGGCACCGAGGGCGCGCATCTCCAGCCAGTGCCCGAGCAGCATGATCACGATCAGCAGCGCGAGTTCCCACCAGAAGTCCAGGTTGAACCCGCCGATCCCGAGCGTCGTCACCCACGACGCTGCGAACGCGACCGTGATCGCCATCGCGATCAGCAGCATCATCCCCGGCTGCCGCGACTTCAACTCGCTCCAGCCGCCGGTCAGGAACGGCCGCCCGCCATAGAAGAAGATGACCGTGCCCAGCACCGGAGCGATCAGGCCCGACCCCAGGAACTCCGGCGGCATGTAGCCGAGCAGGTGGGCGAACATCTCGCTGAAGAACACCACCGGCACCGCCAGGGCCAGACTGATCCAGAACCGGTCCTTGAACTGCGCCGCGTGGTCCCCATGCCCGCCATGCCCGCCATGACCGGCATGACCGGCATGTCCGCCGTGCTGATCGTGATCGCCCGCCGCTTCGGCGCTGGCGTGGCCACCGTCGGCATGGCTGTGATCTTCGCGGGTTCCGCCGGCGTGTTGTGCAACCGTCGGCTCTGGGTTGTCGCTCATCGCTTCGATCTCCATCCGTCCTCGATCTCTCCACTATACCCCAAGGGGGTATCAGTCATGAACCGATCGCACCACGGGATCTATTCCCCTGCCCGCCAGATCGATTTCACGGGCGACAGGGATCGTCAGCATCGACTCGGCCCCGGGCAGTGTCAGTACCTGCCGGAAGCCGAAGTCAGTGGAGCTGGTCGCGAGATGGTGGCGGAAGTCGGTTGCCGGGTTGAGCGCTGCCCGCGGCGTCCATCTGCGCCTGGAACTCGGGGCACTCGGCGAAGTCCTCGTGGTCACATCCCAACGCACCGTCGATCAGGTCCCGCGAGGCCGACAACTGGGCGATCCGAGTGTCCAGTTCGAGGCAGCTGGATTCAGAGGTCTATTATCTGCGTATGCGTGCAGATAGTGGAGCTCATAAGCGGCGGCTGGCCGATGACCAGGTGGATCTGGCCGTGGAGGTGTTCCGGATGCTGGCCGATGCAACCCGGATCCAGCTGTTGTGGGCGCTGACGGGCGAGGAATTGCCGGTCAACGAACTCGCGACCCGGATAGGTAAGCCGGCGCCGTCGGTGTCGCAGCACCTGGCCAAGCTCCGGATGGCGCGGCTGGTGCGGACCCGGCGCGAAGGCACCCAGGTCTTCTACCGCCTCGAGAACGATCACGTCGGCCGGCTGGTCGCCGACGCGGTCTACAACGCCGAACACGCAGGGCCCGGCGTCCCGGCACACCACCTCGACGACACCGAGCTGGCCCACCTGCCCGCCAACCGCGAGATCACGACTGACATCGGACAGGCCGCCCGATGACCCATCAGCGCACCCAACAACATCACCACGAGGACGAGCACGGCCACGGCCACGGCCACGGCCATGGCGACAAGTCCGCTCCCGGAAGCTGGTGGCAGCGGCTCCGCCATGCGATCCGGCCGCACTCCCATGACGCTGCGGACTCGATCGACAACGCGATCGAGTCCAGCGCCGCTGGCATCAGGGCGGTGAAGGTCAGCCTGGTGGCGCTCGCCGTCACCGCGGGCCTGCAGCTAGCGGTCGTCGCGATCTCAGGGTCGGTCGCACTCCTGGCCGACACCGTGCACAACTTCTCAGACGCGTTCACCGCGCTGCCGTTGTGGATTGCCTTCGTCATCGGCCGCCGGTCCGCGACCCGCCGCTACACCTACGGGTTCGGCCGCGCCGAAGATCTCGCCGGCTTGTTCGTCGTCGCGATGATCGGCCTGTCCGCCCTGGTCGCGGGCTGGGAATCGATCCGCCGCCTCATCGACCCCGTCCCTGTCCACAACCTTGCCTGGGTCGCCGCCGCCGGCGTGATCGGCTTCGCCGGCAACGAGGCGGTCGCGATCTACCGGATCCGGATCGGACGCAAGATCGGCTCGGCTGCCCTGGTCGCGGACGGGCTGCACGCCCGCACCGACGGCATGACGTCGCTTGCCGTGGTGCTCGGTGCGGCCGGTGTCGCGGCCGGGTTCCCGCTGGCCGACCCACTGATCGGCCTGGTCATCGCCATCGCCATCCTCGCCGTCCTACGAACCGCCGGCCGTGATGTCTTCCGGCGCCTGATGGACGCCGTCGACCCCGTCGCCGTCGACAGCGCCGAAGGCGCGCTCGCCGCGCTGCCCGGCGTCCAGGCGGTACGGCGAGTCCGGATGCGCTGGATCGGCCACGAGCTCCACGCCGACGTCGACCTGATCGTCGACGCCAAGGACAGCGCCGAGGCGCATCGCCTGGCCCATGACGCCGAGCACGAACTCACCCACGCCGTGCCACGCCTTCGAACGGCCGTGGTGCATGCCTACCCAGCAGACAAGGGTGAGACGGCCATGGCTGACCATCACCAGACCGTCGGCGGCTAGCTCCAACGAGCAGTACCTCGACCTGAGCGCCGACCACATCACGCTGGTCCGTGTCACGCGTGAGAGAACCGCGTCATCAGCCGACTCGCAGGCGGCAGAGGGGTTGCCGGCGGTGCCCAATAGTGGTGAACCACGCCGTAGGTGGCTGCAGCTGACGATCACAATGCGGCGGCCCGGCGTGGTCCGCA
>JAWWOY010000251.1:0-2669 GCA_033851195.1 Kribbellaceae bacterium
TGCGACGAGAGCCACTTGGTCCTGGCCGAGGGCCTGCTGGCCGCGACCGGCAAGGTCATCCGGGTCCCGGAGAAGCAGCAGGACGCGGTGACGGCCGTCTCGGGCTCCGGTCCGGCGTACATCTTCTTCGTGGTCGAGTCGATGATCGAGGCCGGTGTGCACATGGGTCTGCCCCGCTCGACCGCCACCGAGCTTGTGATCCAGACCGTCGTCGGCTCGGCCAAGCTGCTGCGCGAGACCGGCGAACACCCGACCGTGCTGCGCGAACGAGTCACCTCACCAGGCGGTACGACGGCCGCCGCCGTCCGCGAGCTGGAGGATCACAAGGTCCGCGCGGCCTTCCTCTCCGCGATCGAGGCGGCCCGCAACCGCTCCCGAGCCCTCGCCGCCGAGTAACCGATGGCGCAGGCCCCTTGCTGTCGCAAAGGGCGTTTTCTGAGGTTGGTGCTGCCAACTGGAGCAGATGGGTCTAGGGTTCCCGGCCATGGGTAATCGTTCGGGAGGTCCTGAAGCCGCTGCGCGCCCGGTCCGGTCCGACGTGCCGGCTGGGGAGATGCCGCCGCTGCCCTGGCGGGTACCGCTGGAGCCGGCGCCATGGTGGGCCTGGACGTTGTTCATCGTGCCTTTCGTCGCCATGCCCGCGCTGAACTCCTGGCTCTGGATGGGTGCCCGGGATTTCGTCGCGGTCTCGCTGTTCACCCTGATCGGCGCCTCGGTGGTCCGCGTCGCCGGCGGTGTCGTGCTCTACCGCGTGGAGGTCACCGCGTCGGCGCTGAAGGCACGGACCAGCCTACTGGTCCGCAGCCTCGCCTGGCAGGACGTGGAAAAGGTCGAGGCCGACGAGGACATGGTGCTGGTCACCAGCGGCAAGGACGAGAACGAGATCAACGGCATCGCCAAGGACCAGGCACAGTACGCCGCCGAGGTGATGCAGGCCGTCCGCCTCCAGTCGGAGAACCAGCCGGTACGCCGCTCGCGCCCGCGGCCCGGGTTGGGTGTCCTGATGGTGCTGCTCTACCTGGTGCTCTCGGTCGGGGCCTTCCTGGTCCGCTGGCACCTGATCTGACGCCGAACCCATCGGCGTCAGTCCCGTTAACGAGGTTGACCAATGTCGTTAACAGGACGCCAGAGACCGCACATTAAAGTTGAAGCATGGACTTTTCCCTGTGGCCCAGTGCCTCCCGATCATGGCAAGACATCCTCGAGGCCGCCGAGTATGCCGAACGGACCGGCTGGCACGGAGTGTGGATGGCCGACCACTTCATGCAGAACGGTGACGACCTGTCGATCCCGATGAACGAGTGCTTCGCCTTACTGGCCGGACTCGCCGCGCGGACCGAGCGGGTGCGGATCGGCTCGATGGTGCTCGGGAACACCTACCGACACCCCGCGGTGGTGGCGAACCAGGCCGCGACGCTCGACCAGATCAGCGAAGGCCGGTTCGTGCTCGGGATCGGCGCCGGCTGGCAGGTCAACGAGCACCGGGCGTACGGCATCGAGTTGCCGCCGGTGGGGGAGCTGCTGGCCCGGTTCGACGAGGCTTGTCAGGTCTTCAAGGGTCTGCTCACCCAGGAGCGCACGACCTTCGACGGGAAGTTCTACCAATTGGCCGATGCCCCGCTCGAGCCGAAGCCGGCGAACCTTCCGATCCTGATCGGCGGTGCGGGGGAGAAGGTCACCCTCGGCATCGTCGCCAAGTACGCCGACGAGTGGAACCACTGGGGCCTGCCCGAAGTCGCCGTCCACAAGGGGAACATCTTCCGTGAGCACTGCGAGCGCATCGGCCGCGACCCGAGCACAGTGCGCCGCTCCACCCAGGTCCTGGTCCAGGTGATCGCGCCAGGCGACACCGAGGCCGAGGAGCGCCGCGACCAGTTGATCGCGGCGGGCCGACCTGTCTTGATGGGCAGCGCGGAGGAGCTACTGGACACCATGGGCCAGTACGTCGAGGCAGGAATCGACGAGTTTCTGGTCTCGGACGGCATCCTCGGCGACGGCCAGCAGCGCTTCGACGCCCTGGAAGTCCTCCGGGAAGAAGTCTTCACCCGCCTCTGACCGGCGGGCCCCAAGATCAACAGGCTGCCGTCGTGGCAGACATCAGCTCAATCTGAGGTCTGCCACGACCCGCAGCTGAAGCGTCACATCGGAGATCCTGCCAAACCCATCGCCCGGATCGCAGCCTCGAGCCGTGGCGCGCTGGCCTCGATCGCCCGGTCCCGCCCCTGGGCGAGGATCGCGTCCACCTCCGCCGGGTCCGTGGCCAGATCGGCGTACCGCTTCTGCAGTGGCTCGATCACCGACAGCACCGCATCCGCGACATCCGCCTTCAAGGCCCCGTACGTCGTGTACGCCGCGGCGAGTTCGACCGGATCTCCACCGGCACAAGCAGCCAGGATCTCCAGCAGGTTGGTGACACCGGGTTTCTCCACCTCGTCGTGGCGGACGTCGGCGTCGGAGTCGGTGACGGCGCGCATCACCTGCCGGCGGATCACGTCCGGCGGGTCCAGCAGCCGGATCGTGCCGACCGCATCGTCCACGTCGGACTTGTTCATCTTGGCCGTCGGGTTCGCCAGGTCCTTGATCCGCATCGCCAGCGCCGCCTTCTCCAGTTGCGGTACCACGAAGGTCTCGCCGTACTCGCGGTTGAAGCGGATGGCGATGTCCCGCGC
>JAWWOY010001081.1:0-2517 GCA_033851195.1 Kribbellaceae bacterium
GACCGGTGCGTACGCCGGTAGCCTGGATGATGCCGAAGACGCATTGGAAGGGCAGCTATGGGCTTGATAGAGCGAGAAGCGACAGCGGATCGCGCATGACGGGGCCCGGGTATCCATCGACACCGCAGTCGGAGCCGAAGAAACGGCCGGCGTGGATGGTCGGCGGGGTCACGATCGTCAGCTTCGTCGTGCTGCTGTGGATCATCGAGCTGTTCGACTCGTTGTCCAACCACCGCCTCGACAACAACGGCATCCGGCCGCTGGAGACCGACGGCCTGATGGGGATCGTCTTCGCGCCGTTGTTGCACGCGAACTGGGATCACCTGATCGCCAATTCCGTTCCGGCGCTGATCCTCGGTTTCCTGATGACGCTTGCGGGAATGTCGCGGTTCATCTTCGCCACGGCCATCATCTGGATTCTCGGCGGCTTTGGCACGTGGCTGATCGGCAATATCGGCGCGCACTGCCCCTACGTCGGGGTGCGCTGCGAGTCCAACCACATCGGCGCGTCGGGCCTGATCTTCGGCTGGCTGGCATTCCTGATCGTGTTCGGGTTCTTCACCCGTCATGTGTGGCAGATCGTCGTCGGCGTGATCGTGCTGTTCGTGTACGGCAGCGTCCTACTCGGCATGCTGCCCGGCACCCCAGGGGTGTCGTGGCAAGGGCACCTGTGTGGCGCGATCGCCGGCGTGGTCGCCGCCTATCTGCTGTCCGGGCCCGAACGTAAGGCGCGCGAGCTTCGGAAGACCAAAGCGACGAACCCATATCTGACTACATGACGCCTGGCGCGCTCAGTCCAATTGGGATCTTCGATTCCGGCGTCGGCGGACTCACCGTCGCGCGGGCGATCATCGACCAGCTGCCCGACGAGGACATCATCTACGTCGGCGACACCGCCAACGGTCCGTACGGGCCGCTGACCATCCCCGAGATCCGTACACACGCCCTGGCGATCGGCGACGACCTCGTCGCGCGCGGCGTCAAGGCTCTGGTGATCGCGTGCAACACCGCGTCGTCGGCATGCCTTCGCGACGCCAGGGAGCGGTATGCGCCCGTGCCCGTCATCGAGGTGATCCTGCCCGCTGTGCGCCGCGCGGTGGCCGCGACCCGCAACGGCCGCATCGGCGTCATCGGTACCGCGGCGACGATCGCGTCGGGCGCCTATCAGGACGCGTTCGCCGCGGCCCGTGACACCGAAGTGATCGGCGTAGCATGCCCGCGGTTCGTCGACTTCGTCGAGCGCGGCGTGACCAGCGGCCGGCAGGTGCTGGGTCTGGCGGAGGGGTATCTGGAACCGCTGCAGCGCGCCGAGGTCGACACGTTGGTTCTGGGCTGCACCCACTACCCGATGCTGTCGGGGCTGATCCAGCTGGCGATGGGCGACCACGTCACGTTGGTTTCCAGCGCGGAGGAGACCGCAAAGGACTTGCTGAGGTTGCTCACAGAACTCGAATTGCTGCGTCCGCATGACGCTCCGCAGGCCCGGCGGCTGTTCGAGTCGACCGGCGACCCTGAGGCGTTCACCACACTCGCGGCCCGATTCCTGGGTCCCACCCTGGATGGTGTTCGGCCTGTTCAGCGTCACGTTGCGGCCCAAAGATGATTTCTGTCTCGTAAACGGGCGATGTTTTCGTCACAGGGATAGCGGGCATGGCAAGCTAGTGAGCGTGCGAATCACCGTACTCGGTTGCTCCGGCAGTGTTGTCGGGCCTGATTCGCCTGCTTCGGGCTATCTGTTGACGGCCCCTGACACCCCGCCGTTGGTCATCGATTTCGGTCCTGGAGTCCTGGGCGCGCTGCAGCGTCACGCCGACCCCAACTCGGTACACGTGCTGCTCTCGCACCTGCACGCCGACCACTGTCTGGACCTGCCCGGCCTGTTCGTGTGGCGGCGCTACCACCCGACTCCGGCCGCGCAGCGGGGCCTGATGTACGGCCCGGCGAACACCTGGGCGCGACTGGGCGCGGCGTCGTCACCCGAGGGCGGCGAGATCGACGACTTCTCCGACATCTTCGACATCCGGCATTGGGTCGACAACGAGACCGTGCAGATCGGTGCGCTTACGGTGACGCCGAAGCTGGTGTGCCATCCGACCGAGTCCTACGGGATGCGGATCACCGACCCGGCGGGCGCGACCTTGGTGTACAGCGGCGACACCGGCTATTGCGATCAGCTGATCGATCTGGCCCGCGGCGCCGACGTGTTCCTGTGCGAGGCGTCGTGGACCCATTCAAAGGCGCGGCCGCCCAAGCTGCATCTGTCGGGCACCGAGGCCGGGCGAGCCGCCGCGCAGGCCGGTGTCGGCGAGCTGCTGCTGACCCACATCCCGCCGTGGACGTCGCGCGAAGACGTCATCAGCGAGGCGAAGGCGGAGTTCGACGGACCCGTGCACGCCGTGGTGTGCAACGAGTCGTTCGACGTCACTCGCTCCTGACTGCCGTCGGACCCACCGGTTAGGGTTGGCGCGTGTCCAGACGAGAAGACGGCCGGCTTGACGACGAACTGCGGCCGGTGCG
>JAWWOY010000066.1:0-2659 GCA_033851195.1 Kribbellaceae bacterium
CCTGGCCTCGATCGAGCGCGCCGGCGGCCTGCCCGACGCCTTCACCGTGCGAGTCGACTTCCGCAAACCAGTGCTGCTCCCCGCACGGGTCCAGTTCGGCCAGCGCCGCTCCGGCTCCGGCTCCGGCTCCGGCGGCACTGTCGACTTTGCCCTGTACGACGAGCAGCAGACGCTCACCCACCTGATCGGCCAGCTCCAGCCGCGCTGATCCACGATCACGCGCGCCGATCGGCGGCACCGGATTCCCGCTCGCTGGGGCTGCCGTGGGAAGAAGCTCCAGCTGTGGCTCCAGCAGGTGTCCGATAGCGGGTTGTTGCACCGATAGCGGGGTGGTGTGACCGATGGCAGGTTCTAACACGCTGTCGGTGGAGCAACCTGCTATCGGCCCGAAAGTCGATCCCCTGCCGACGGGGCTGCGGCCAGGTGGACCCGGTCCAGCGCCGCGTCCACGGAGGCCGGATCCAACCGTTGACCACTGCGGAGGCGGATGGCGACCAGGTCGTCGGCGGCCTCCCTCGCACCGATGACCGCCTGGAACGGGACCAGCCGGTTCTCGCGGATGCGGGCGCCGAGGCTGCCTTCGTCAGCGTGCGCGACCTCTACCCGTAGGCCTAGCTCGACAGCCAGGCGCCTCACCTCGGCGGCCGCCGGCTCCTCGTCTGCCGAGATAGGCATTACGACGAGTTGGACCGGCGCGAGCCACGCCGGGAAGGCGCCGCCGTGGACCTCGATCAACTGGGCGACGGCTCGCTCGACACTGCCGATGATCGCGCGGTGGACCATCACCGGACGATGCTTGTCGCCATCGGCCCCGATGTACTGCAGGTCGAACTGCTCCGGCTGGTGGAAATCCACCTGAATGGTCGAAAGAGTTGCCTCGCGTCCGGCCGCATCCTCGATCTGTACGTCGATCTTCGGACCGTAGAAGGCTGCTTCGCCGGGCGCCTCCTCGTACTCGACCGCGGCTTTGTCCAGCACCTGCCTCAGGAACGCGGCCGAGCGCGCCCAGCTGTCGGCGTCGCCGACGTACTTGCTGCTCGCGGCACCTATGGGCTCCCCGTCGGCGGGCAATGAGAGCAGGTAGCGAGCGGCGCTGAGGCCCAGGACGTCGTACGCCTGCTGGATCAGTTCCAGGGCCGCACTTGCTTCCTCGGCGACCTGGTCGAGGCTGCAGAAGATGTGCGCGTCATTCAGCTGGATCGCGCGGACTCTGGTCAGGCCACCGAGTACACCCGACAGTTCCGAGCGATACATGCCACCCAGCTCGGCCATCCGCAGTGGGAGTTCGCGATAACTGTGCGCGCGAGAGCGGTAGATCAAGGCGTGGTGTGGGCACAAGCTGGGCCGCAGGACGACCTGTTCACCACCGACGTCCATCGGCGGGAACATGTCGTCGCTGTAGTGGGACCAATGGCCCGAGATCTCATACAGCTCGCGCTTGCCGAGCACAGGTGAGTAGACGTGCTGGTAGCCGGCTCTGCGTTCGACCTCGAGGATGTAGCGCTCCAGCGACTGCCGGATGGCTGCGCCTGCGGGCAGCCAGTACGGCAGGCCGGAGCCGATCAGCGGGTCGGTGTCGAACAGTTCCAGCTCGCGGCCGAGTTTGCGGTGGTCGTACATGGTGGTCTCCTCGCGGGTGGTGAGACGAGTGACCACACGGCGAAGCCCCGGGGCACTCGCCCCGGGGCTTCGGACAGAACAGAGTCAGCGCGCCGGGACAGGGTCCGGCGTCGTCGTCACTACAACGCGCTTCATGGCTTCAAGTTAGCAGCGGACCCAACGACAGGCCAACGAATAGCTCGGGGGATCGCACTCAAGTCGCCCGGCGGGCTGCCTTCTTGGCCGCGGCCTCCTCGCGTTGCTCCACGAACCGGGTGGCCTGGACGTCGAGAGCACCGACAGCCTCCGCGAGCTCCTCGCGAGCCTGTTCGCCCTCGCCATCCAGGCCCTCGAGGTCGAACACGCCCCACTGCCGCAGCAGCGGCGTGACGATGTCGTCGTGGTGGATCCGCAGGTCGTAGATTCCGGCCTTGGCCATCTGCACCGCCTTGCGGGCGAACCCAGGGATGATGCTGCCGGGCATCTGGAAGTCGACGACCTCGTCGGTGATTGCGCGCATGGTCTGGCTGGGCGTCAGTTCGAGGGCCGCCGCGACGATGTTGCGGTAGAAGATCATGTGGAGGTTCTCGTCCTTGGCGACACGTGTGAGCAGCTTCTCGGCGATCGGATCCCCGGTGAACCGTCCCGTGTTCCGATGCGAGACGCGGGTGGCGAGCTCTTGGAACGACACGTAGGCGCAGACATTGAGCAGTGCCTTGTCACCGGAGTCGTAGCCGGACTCCATGGTCTGGATGCGTGCACGCTCGAGCTCGTCGGGATCGACGCCGCGCGTCACCAGCAGATAGTCCCGGATACAGAAGGCGTGTCGGCCCTCCTCCGCAGTCCACCGGTTGACCCAGGTTCCCCAAGCGCTGTCCCTACCGAAGGCCCGCTCGACCTCGCGGTGGTAGCTCGGCAGGTTGTCCTCGGTGAGCAGGTTGACCTCCAGAGCGGTGCGCGCGATCGGCGACAAGGTCGACTGCTCCACCGACCATGCCTCGCCACCGAGCTCGGCGAAGTCTCGGCCCAGGCTCCAGGGGACGAACTCGTGGGGCATCCA
>JAWWOY010000083.1:0-13890 GCA_033851195.1 Kribbellaceae bacterium
GTTCGTCGACCTGAACCCGGAGTTCGAGACGCCGATCGAGCGCTTCGCCACCTGGCTGGCCAGGCTCGACGACGACGACGAATAAGACGACGTGGCCCTGCAGGGCCCGTTTCAGGGCCAGTTTCAAGCCCACCCGGTACGCCGGGCGCAGGCGGGCGAGAGCGTCACCGTCGGGCGAAACTGGCCTCATACGATTCCGGCCGTCGCGCAGCTCTTGCGCGACGGCCTCGACCTGTCCCCCGGCGTCACCTTCCTCGTCGGAGAGAGCCCCCGAGGGTGGCTCGACCGGCGCCCGCTTGAGCACCCGCGAGTCGGAATCATCCTTGTCCGGGGAAATCATGCTGACCCGCGGGGTCGGCGCTGCCCGGTGGGGGTTCTTCCTCCGCGCCGAGACGATGCACGGGTACTACACCTACTTGGAGCAGAACCCGAACCCGCGCCATCGGAACGACCCGCAGTTCCACGAGATGAGCCACGGTGAGGGATTCCTGGAGGTACTCCGCAGCCGGTTCGACAGCCCGGGCCTTTACTGTCTGGATGAACCCGAGTCGGCGCTGTCGTTCTCGTCGAGCCTCGCGCTGGTCGGCGTACTGGATGAACTGGCCAACGGCGGAGCGCAGGTGTTGTGCGCCACCCACTCCCCCGTCATCGCAGCGCTGCCCGGCGCAACCATTCTCGAGATCGGTGACTGGGGAATCCGCGAGACGACCTGGGCCGAGCTCGAACTGGTGCGGAACTGGCGCGCGTATCTGGAGGCGCCGCACCGGTACCTCCGCCACGTGCTCGACTGACAACCTCATCGTCGGTCCCTTGTTCCCCGGCGTGTCGTGTTTCGTCGGTCCCTTGATGCCAAGCTCGCGCCGGAGGTATGACAACACAGCCTTGGCCCGCTCCCCGGGAGGGCCGAGCGGCCGGAACCCGGCGCGGACGGCGACTCACCCTGCTGAGAGGCCCCAACCCAGTCACGGGATGGCTCCACGGGTTGTCAGCCTGACCCGGGCGGCCGACGCAGCGGCGGGTCTGGCGCCAGCGTGCCGTCCGGGGCGATGTGCTCGAAGATCTGGTCGACCAGCGTCAGCACGTGCGGGTCGTCCACCGTGTAGATGTGGCGCCTGCCCTCGCGCCGGGCGGTGATGATGCCGGCCAGCCGGAGCTTGCCGAGGTGCTGGCTCGCGGTCGCGATGCTGACGCCGACCCGCTCGGCCAGCGTGCCTACGTCGTACTCGCCCTGGGCCGCGAGGGAGACCAGGTGCAGCCGGACAGGCGCGGCCAGCATCGCGAAGGTGCTCGCCGCGGAGTCGAGCTGGGCACGGGTGGGTTCAGACGGTGTTGTCATTGCGGAGTCATTGTCGCCTCTGCAACCGTCCAACGCAGCGCGGCAGGCCGGTCATTGCCATGGTCTCGCACTTGCGCAAATGCGAAAGTATCGAAACGGTGGCACCGTGGAAGGCGGTCTCGGCGTGTCGCCGCCTCGTTCGTGCTGGCCTGGGCCACGCGATGAGACTGCTGCAACTGGGGACCTGGTTCCCGCCGAACGCGCCGAGGTGCGGGGCGGCGGAGTTGCTTGCCAGCTTCCGACTCGGGACACTACGTGGTCTGCGCCCCGGGGATGACGTGCGAGATCCCCGGGGCGCTCATCGGGGGCGGGCCGGCGTCCGACAGAGCGGATTACTCGGCGGTGAGGAACCGGAGCCCCTCTTTCAGATAGCTCCGGGGATTGGTGTCGAGATGCGCCGCCCACGAAGGCGAGGCCTCACCGCGCAGCCACGCGTAGCGGGCCAGCGCGTAGCCGTACATCGCTTCGGTCAGATAGCCGAGCCGGCTGGTCTGGTAGCCGTGGTGGGACTGTGAGTACTCGAACGCGGCGTTGGCCGAGAAGATGCCCAGTCCGAAGAAGACGGTGAACAGATCGGTCAGCGGCTCGCCGTCCCGCCGCGCCGGGTCGATCCGAGACTCGCCGAGCAGCCGTTCGTGGCCGAGCTCATGCGCGATGGTCGCCACCAGGGCGACCGGATCCCGCGCCTGGTCCAGCCGAACGGTGACGACGGTCGAACCGTCGCGCTGCTGCCAATGCCCCGCGGCGTATTTGCTGCTGTAGCTCATCGGCACGAAGTCCCGCAGCTCGTGGGGTTCCTCGGGTTCGAGCTCGAGCACGACCCGCTCGGGTGGAACCTCCAGCAGTGCGCAGACCTTGGCGAAAACAGCCCGTACGTCATCATCGGAGCCGGTGTAGCCGGCCGGGAAGAACGACGCCTGCGGCAGCACGGCTGGCCGCCGCATGGCCTGTTCGCCGAACTGGTCGACGAACCAGTCGAGCGACTCCTCGATCCAGAGCTGTTCCTCCCCGCGGACCGGGCACTTCGGCTTGCGCCACCACATCGCCACCACCTCCGACTGCTCGGACGCAGTTCACGCACTCACGGTTGCGAGCCCAGCCACAGCACCGCCGCGCGGCCCACGGTCGCGCGGCTCACCACCGGCAGTATCCCTCCCCCCGTCGCGGCCGACCTGCTCGGGCCGTCGAGGGACTAGTGGTGTGCCAGACACGCCACTAGCTAGCTGGCTTGCTGCGTTTCTACCGCGGCCGGGCGGCGGCGCTCGGCCGGACCCGGGCGGCCGCGGCGGCGACCGTAGAGGAACTTCTCGCCGGCTGCTGTGCCGGTGAACTTGGTCCGGCGGGCCCACTCGCGGCACTCCTCGAGGACCGGGCAGGCGGTCAGACAGATCGCCTGGGCCTTGCGCTGCTCCCACTGGCTCGCGGTCTCGTCGTACGCCGGAGCGTGGCCGACACAAGCGGCCTTGGTCATCCAGCGGTCGGCGGGGTCGGCGATAACCGTCAAGGTTGGCCTCATGGGCACTCCTGCTCCGTCATCGATCGGGCGGATCGATCCGCGGGGGTTTCTCGCGGTAAGGCACAGCCTCGTGCAGCATCGTTGCCCTGGTGCGACGGCAATGTTTCCGGGATGAAACGTCACAAGACTGTGCCCTACCGGAGGTCGGTTGCCGTCAGAGATTTACCGGCGAGGGGGGTGCAGCGTCCCGGATTTCGGGTTCGGGACGCTAGACCCCGCGGACCATCCTGATCTCCGGTACGCCGAAGAAGGGCTCGTCCACCCGCCGACCGTCGGGCGCGAACCCGTGCCGCCGATAGAACACCTGGGCGCGGTGGTTGTCCTCCAGCACCCAAAGGCTGGCCGGCACCCGCCCGATCGCCACGTCGAGCAACCGCTGCCCCAGTCCGGTGCCCCACCATTCCTGCCGGGCATAGATCGCGTACAACTCCAGCGGCGTCGGCGCATCGTCGTCCCGGCACGGCCCGGGTGCGGAGTACCCGATCACCTGATCGGCCACCGGCGCCGCCGGGTCCGGGTTCACCGCGATCCACCGGACCACGCCGGCGGCCAACGCCCCGGCCCATTTCTCAGTACGTTGCTCGAGGTCGCTCGTCTTCTCCGCCAGCCGGTCTGGATCCAAGATCCCGGCGTACGCCTCCCGCCAGCAGGTCAGGTGACACCAAGCCCCGGCCGCGGCATCAGCCACCTCGGCCCGCCGGATCACTGGCTCCATCAGACGGTGAAGACGATCTTGCCGAAGACGTCGCCCTCGTTCATCTTCGCGAATCCCTTCCGGGCGTCCGCGAGCGGCAGCGTGGAGTCGATGTGCGGCGCGATCCCGGCGTTCGCCATGAACCGGAGCAGCTCGGTCAGCTCGGTCCTGGTGCCCATCGTGGACCCCTGTACCCGCAACTGCAGGAAGAAGATCCGGTTCAGCTCGGCCGACTTCGGCGCCTGACCGCTGGTCGCACCGGAGATCACCAGCGTGCCGCCCTGCTTCAGCGATTTGAGCGAATGCGACCAGGTCGCCTGACCGACGGTCTCCATCACAGCGTCGACCCGCTCCGGCAGCCGCGCGCCCGACTCGAACGCCTGATGCGCGCCGATCTCGACCGCCCGGGCCCGCTTGGCCTCGTCCCGGCTGGTCGCCCAGACCCGGATCCCGGCCGCGCGAGCCAACGTGATCAGCGAGCTCGCCACGCCGCCGCCGCTGCCTTGCACAAGGACGGTATCGCCCGGCTTCAGGCCCGACTGCGTGAACAGCATCCGGTATGCCGTCAGCCAGGCCGTTGGCAAGCACGCGGCCTGTTCGAAGCTCAGCCCGGGCGGCTTCGGTACGACGTTGTGCGCCGGTACGACGACCTTCTCCGCCAGCGTGCCCTGGTACCGCTCACTCAGCAGGGACCGCTTCGGGTCAAGCGTCTCGTCGCCTTTCCAGGACGGATCCGAGATGACGGCGTGAACCACGACCTCGTTGCCCTCCGGATCCAGGCCGGCCGCGTCACAGCCGAGGATCATCGGCAGGTTCTGCTCCGCCAGGCCGACGCCTTTCAGCGACCACAGGTCATGGTGGTTCAACGCAGTCGCCTTGACGTCGATCGTCACCCACCCGTCCGGCGCGACCGGCTCCGGCCGCTCCCCCACCTCCAACGCGGACACGGGATCGTCAGCATTGAACCCAACAGCATACGCAGCAAGCATGCTCCCCACCCTAGGCCAGGCCCGCCCGGCCGGATCCGCGCCGATCGCGGGTTGTCGCACCGACAGCAGGAAACAACACGCTGGCGGTGCAACAACCTGCTACCGGCGTTGTCTTCGCGGCCGTCGAGCGCCGCGGTGGTTGGTCCGTCGGGACGGGGTACAGACCTCGGGCCTGTCGACCGACGCATCCGACAGCGCCGGGCGGCAGGCCCGAGGAACCAGAAGGGTCAGGCGCGGGCGACTCCGTCGATGCGGGCTGCTTCGGCGACGGCCGCGGCCACCGCTGGCGCGACCCGGGGGTCGAACGGGGAGGGGATCACGTAGTCCGGGCGCAGCTCGTCGGCAGAGATCAGCGAAGCCAGGGCCTCGGCCGCGGCCAGTTTCATCCCCTCGGTGATCCGGGCGGCGTTCACGTCGAGGGCTCCGCGGAAAATGCCGGGGAACGCCAGCACGTTGTTGATCTGGTTCGGGAAGTCCGAGCGCCCGGTCGCCACCACCGCGGCGTACCGCTGGGCGATGTCCGGGTGGACCTCCGGTTTCGGGTTGGCCAGCGCGAAGATCATTGCCCCCGGCGCCATTCGCGCGACGGCCTCCTCCGGCACCGTCCCACCGGAGACGCCGAGGAACACGTCGGCGCCGTCCAGCGCATCGACCAGCCGGCCGGACAACTGGGCGGTGTTGGTGTCCTGGGCAAGGGACAACTTGACCGGGTTCAGGTCGGCGCGATCCTCGGAGAGCACGCCCTTGCTGTCCACGACGGCCAGATCGCCGACGCCCGCCTGCAGCAGGATCCGTGCACACGCGACCCCGGCCGCGCCCGCTCCGGAGATGACCACCCGGATGTCCTCGATGCGCTTGCCGGTCAGCCGCAGCGCGTTGCGCAGAGCCGCCAGTACGACGACCGCCGTACCGTGCTGGTCGTCGTGGAAGACCGGGATGTCGAGGCGTTCCTTCAGCCGGCGCTCGATCTCGAAGCAGCGCGGCGCGGAGATGTCCTCCAGGTTGATGCCGCCGAAGCTCGGGGCCAGCCGGATCACGGTCTCGACGAACTCGTCCACGTCGGTGCAGTCCAGTGCGATCGGCACCGAGTCGACGCCGCCGAACTCCTTGAACAGCAGGGCTTTGCCCTCCATCACCGGTAGCGAGGCGGCCGGGCCGATGTCGCCCAGTCCCAGTACGGCGGTTCCGTCGGTGACCACCGCGACCACGTTCGCCTTCCAGGTGTAGCGACGAACCAGCGACGGGTCCTCGGCGATCGCCGTACAGACGCGGGCGACGCCGGGGGTGTAGGCCTTGGACAGGTCGTCGGCGTCGCCGACCTTGACGGTCGACGTCACCTCGATCTTTCCACCGACGTGCAGGTCGAACACCGGGTCGCCGGCGTACTGGTCGACAGGTTCGGAGGTGTCAGCGGTCGGGAATGCTTCGGCAGCCATGGTGACCCTTCATTGGCTCAGATGAGCAGCATTAGCTCAAATGAGCAGTATCGGCTCTGGGTAGTATCGGCCAGCGGGAGGAGATGCCCCGGGCAAGCGTTTCTGGCAGGAAATGGACGGCGGTTCGATTCGGTTCGTCGAGCACCGGCGTTGCCACTCGGGGGTCACCCGTCGCCACGATTGAACCACATGCCGCACTGGTCTGTTTGTCCGGCCCCCACGGTGACGATCGAGTCTCTTCCGCGATCAGTGGACGCCAGTGGCGTCGTTGCTGTGTCAGGATTCGGACAACCGGCCCGGCGACAATCGGGCTGGGTGTTCCGGAACCTGTGTCGAGGAGCCCAAAACCCGTGTCGAGGAGCCAAGGATGAAGACCCACTCAACCCTCCGCAAGAGTCACGTAAAGGTCGCCACCGCTGCCATCGCCGTGCTGGCGCTTTCACTCACCGCCTGCGGAAGCGGCTCGGGGAACAAGCCGGCCAGTAACGCCAAGCTCGACGGGATCACCTTGGTGAAGCCGGACAAGCTGACAGTCTGCACCCACCTGTCCTACAAGCCCTTCGAGTACAAGGAGGGCACCAACGTCGTCGGCTTCGACGTCGACATGCTCGACCTGCTGGCCAAGGACCTCGGCGTGGCGCAGGAAGTCGTCAGCATCGAGTGGGCCCAGGTAACCTCCGGCGCCGCCTACCAGGCCAAGAAGTGCGACATGGGCATGGGTGCGATGACCATCACCGACTCACGCAAGAAGGCGATCGGGATCAGCGCGCCGTACATGGACGCCACCCAGGTGCTGCTGGTGAAGAAGGGCGCCCCGTACAAGTCGCTCGAGGACCTCAAGGGCAAGAAGGTCGGCGTCCAGGCTGATACGACCGGCAAGGACTACGCCACCGCCGCATCGAAGCGGATCGGCTTCGAGGTTGTGGTGTTCAACGACCTCGCCCTGCAGACCAACAACGTGAAGTCGGGCCGGGTCGATGCCGCGATCAACGACAACGGAGCGCTGTACAGCTTCGTCACGGCCAACCCGGACACCGAGGTGACGGCCGAGTTCGACACCGGTGAGCAGTACGGCTTCGCGGCCAAGAAGGACGACCCGAGCGGTACCAAGCTGCTGACGAAGTTCAACGAACTGCTGGCCAAGGCAAAGACCGACGGCACCTATAACCAGATCTACAAGAAGTGGTTCGGTGTGGAGCCGAAGAAGTGACTACTCAAACTGACACAGTTGTTCCGGAGAAGCGACGGGGGCTGAGTCCACGGCAGCGTGCCCAGCGCTCCCGCCAGATCCAGTACGGCGTCCTGATCGTCATCGTCCTGGTGGCCGCCTTCACGGCCAACTGGGGCCAGATCGCGAACGTCTTCTTCAAGCCCGAATTCGTCAAGTCGGCGTTCACCACCGGCCTGCCCGGGGCCTTCCTGAAGACTCTCGAGTACACCGCCGGCGCCTTCGTCATCGGCTTGCTGGGCGGGACCGTACTCGCCCTGATGCGGCTCAGCCGGGTCGCGCCGTACCGCTGGCTGGCGACCGCCTACATCGAGTTCTTCCGTGGGCTGCCGGCGATCGTGGTGTTCGTCGCGTTCAGCCTGTTGCCGCTGGCGTTCGCGGACCTCGTCATCCCGCTCGACCCGTACGGCACCGTGTGGCTGGCGCTCGGCATCGTGGCCGCGGCGTACATGGCCGAGGTGATCAGGGCCGGCATCCAGGCGGTGCCCAAGGGGCAACTCGAGGCGGCCCGGTCGCTCGGCATGCCGGCCGGCGTCGCGACCCGCAAGATCGTGCTGCCACAGGCGTTCCGGATCGTGCTGCCGCCGCTGGCGAACGACCTGATCGTGCTGGTCAAGGACTCGTCGCTGGTGTTCATCATCGGCACCTCCGCGGCGGCCTACGAGCTGACCGGCTTCGGCCGGGACCTGGCGAACACCGAGTCGAACCTGACCCCGCTCGTCACCGCGGGTTTCTGCTACCTGATCATCACCCTGCCACTGGGCCTGCTGGTCCGCTGGCTGGAGGCCAAGGCTGCGAGGGCGCACTGATGACCGAACTCGTCGAGATCCGGGAACTGCACAAGTCGTTCGGCAGCAACCACGTGCTGCGCGGCATCGACTTCACCGTCCGCCAGGGCGAGGTGGTCTGCGTGATCGGCCCGTCCGGGTCGGGCAAGTCGACGCTGCTGCGGTGCGTGAACCTGCTCGAGCAGCCAGAGCGCGGCCAGGTCTTCGTCCGCGGTGAGGACATCACCGACCGGGACTGCCACCTGGACGACGCGCGCAAGCACATCGGCATGGTGTTCCAGCAGTTCAACCTGTTCCCGCATCTGTCGGTGCTGGCGAACTGCACCATCGCCCAGACCACGGTGCTGAAGCGGAAGTCCGCCGAGGCCGAGCAGGTCGCGCGCGCGAATCTGGACCGGGTCGGCCTGAACGACAAGGTGACCGCCTACCCGGCCCAGTTGTCCGGCGGCCAGCAGCAGCGGGTGGCGATCGCCCGGGCGCTGTCGATGGACCCGGCGTTGATGCTGTTCGACGAACCCACCTCGGCGCTGGACCCGGAACTGGTCGGCGACGTCCTGACAGTGATGCGCAAGCTCGCGCTCGACGGCATGACGATGCTCGTCGTCACCCACGAGATGGCCTTCGCCCGCGAGGTCGCGGACCGGGTCGTCTTCATGGACGGCGGCGTCATCGTCGAGCAGGGACCGCCCGCCGACGTGATCGGCAATCCTAGTCAGGAACGCACCCGCACCTTCCTGAAGCGGGTGCTGGACCCGACCCACGTCGACCCCGCCTGATCCGGTTCGGGCGGGCCTGGCGGTCACCTAGGGTGCCCCGTTCATCAACGGAGAGCGCACCTTTTCGGGCCTCCAACTACGATCAAGTCTCCATCGCGCCGGATCATTACGCGGACTCCGCGAGGCTGTGCCAAGATGCGGGCAAATGCGCCGAATCGGCCACGGAGGGCCTTGATGTCTGTGTTACGCAACACGCTCGCCATGTGCGGCGTCGTAGTTCTTTCTCTTGCCGGCTGCGGCTCGAACACCCTGTCTGGCTCCACGCCGAGTCCGGCACCCGCCACCAGCGCGCCGACCAGTACCGGTTCGGCCGGGCCGGACCTGAGCGGCGATCTGCCGCCCAAGATCAAGACCGCCGGGAAGATCGTGGTCGGCGTGGACTCGACCTACCCGCCGAATGAGTTTCTCCAGGGCGGCAAGACGGTCGACGGTATGGACGTGGACGTCTTCAACGCCGTCGCGGCGAGGTTCGGGGTCACCGTCGACTGGCAGCCCGCCGGCTTCGACACCATCATCACCGGCGTCCAGAGCGGCAAGTACGACGTGGGCGTCTCGTCGTTCACCATCAACGCCAAGCGCAAGCAGCAGGTCAACATGGTCAGCTACTTCAACGCCGGCACCCAGTGGGCGGCTGCCAAGGGCAACCCGAAGGGCGTGGACCCGAACAATGCCTGCGGCAAGACCGTCGCCGTGCAGAAGGGCACCACCCAACTCGAGGACGACATCCCGGTCCGGCAGCAGAAGTGCACCGCCGCCGGCAAGCCGAAGATCAACCTGATCGTCCGGGAGAAGCAGGACCAGGCCACGGCCGACGTGGCCACCGGCAAGGCAGACGCCATGCTGGCCGACTCCCCCGTCGTGCTGTACGCCGCCAAGCAGTCGCAGGGCCAGGTCGAGCCGATCGGCACCATCTACGACGCCGCTCCCTACGGCTACGTGGTCCCGAAGGCGGAGTCCGGCTTCGCCGCGGCGATCGTCAAGGCACTGCAGGCGATCAATACCGACGGCACCTACAAGTCCGCACTCGCCAAGTGGGGGAACGAGTCGGGCGCGATCACCAACTTCGCTGTCAACCCCTGACATGGCTACCGTCGCCGAGTCCCGCCCGGCCGACGCGAGCCGCGACCGGCCGGGCGAGATCCGCGCCATACCGGTCCGGCACCCGGGCCGGTGGGTCGCCATCGCCATCCTCGCGGTGCTCGCCGCGATGTTCGTCCACCTGGTGCTGACCAACAAGTTCTTCGAGTGGCACTTCGTCTTCGAGGCGATGAACCAGAACGTCGTGATCGAGGGCCTGCTGAAGGGCACCCTGCTGGTCACCGCGCTGAGCATGGTCGTCGGCGTCGGCGGCGGCGTGATCCTTGCCGTGATGCGCCTGTCGGAAAACCCGATCCTGTCCGGCGTGGCCTTCCTCTTCACCTGGTTCTTCCGCAGCATTCCGCGCTACATCCTGCTCTTCACGATGGCCACTCTGGGCATCCTGTTCCAGCAGGGACTCTCCTTCGGCGTGCCCTTCGACTGGAAGATCATCGGCTGGCTCGGGCTGTCGGGCGACTGGCGTTTCCTGACCCTCGACGCCAACCAGATCTTCACCGGGATCGTCGCAGGCGTCCTCGGTCTCGGCCTGTCCGAGGCGGCCTACATGGCGGAGATTGCGCGCGCCGGCATCCTCAGCGTCGACAAGGGCCAACTGGAGGCCGCCGAGGCGCTCGGGATGAGCCGCGGGAAGGCGATGCGGCGCGTCGTCCTCCCGCAGGCGATGCGGGTGATCGTTCCGCCCACCGGGAACGAGACGATCGCCATGCTCAAGGACACGTCGCTGCTGATCGCCGTGCCCGTCACCACCGAACTGTTCTACCAACTGCAGTCGATCGGCAGCCAGTACTACAAGACCTTCCCGGTCGCCGTCGCGGCGACCTTGTACTACCTGGCCGCGACCAGCGTGCTGATGGTCGGGCAGTACTTCCTCGAGCGGCGCTTCGGCCGTGGCTTCGGTACCAAGGCGCCACGTGCCGCCCGACCGGCCGGGGCGGGCGGCGCCTGATGACGGTCGAGACGACCATGCCGCCGACCATGCCTCCGACCATGCCGCTGGTCCACGCGGTGAACGTGAGCAAGTCGTTCCACCACAACCAGGTACTCAAGGGCATCGACCTGGATGTCGACAGGGGCCAGGTGGTCTGCCTGCTCGGCCCCTCCGGGTCAGGCAAGACCACCTTCCTGCGGTGCATCAACCAGCTCGAGACCATCGAGGGCGGCCGGATCTGGGTGGACGGCGACCTGATGGGGTACGCCGATCGCAACGGCAAGCTGTATCGCCTGAAGGACAAGCAGATCGCGGCCCAGCGCCGCGACATCGGGATGGTCTTCCAGCGGTTCAACCTGTTCCCGCACATGACGGCGCTGGAGAACGTCGTCGAGGCCCCGACCCAGGTCAAGGGCGAGTCGAAGAAGAGCGCGCGCGAGCGGGCGCAGCAACTGCTCGATCGGGTCGGGCTCGGCGACCGCTGTACGGCGTACCCGGCCCAGCTGTCCGGCGGTCAGCAGCAACGGGTCGCGATCGCCCGGGCGCTGGCCATGCAGCCCAAGCTGATGCTGTTCGACGAGCCGACGTCGGCGCTCGACCCGGAACTGGTCGGCGAGGTCCTCGCGGTGATGCGCGAGCTGGCGGCGGAGGGGATGACGATGATCGTGGTGACGCACGAGATGTCGTTCGCCCGGGAGGTCGCCGACACCGTCGTATTCATGGACGGTGGCGTGGTGGTCGAGGCCGGACCACCGAGCCAGGTGATCAACGACCCGCAGCACCAACGGACGAAGACCTTCCTGACCCGGCTACGGTCGGAGCACGAGCACCCGTGACCCCCCGGCCCGCCAGACTGCGGGCCACCCCTACGGGCCACCGCACGTGCATCCGTGGGCCGGAACGTGGAAGATGTACGCGGTGGGCGCCTGCCCAGACGTTTCGCCCACCAGGGAGGCAAGCCAGTGAGCACCACCGGACAACCCGCCGAGGTCCGCCTCAGCATTCCCGCGGACAGCGCCTACGTCGCCGTACCGCGGGCGGTGGTCGGCAACCTCGCGGCCCGGAACAACTTCACCGTTGACGCCATCGACGACCTGCGGATCGCGGTCGACGAGGCCTGCGCGCTGCTGCTCCCGCAGGCCACCGACGGGGTGCTGGACTGCGTCTTCCGGATCGACCCGCCGCTGCTGATCGTCAGTACCACGGCCACGGTGCCGGACGACTGGAAGCCCGACACCGCTTCGTTCGGCTGGACGGTGCTGTCCGCCCTGGTGGAGACCGCTGCCGCCGAGACGACCGACGGACGGCTGACCATCACGGTATCGGCGTCCACCGTGGTGTCGGAGCAGGCGTGACAGAACGATCCCTGGGCCAAGCCCAGGAACCTACTGATCTGCGTACCCGCACGGCCGAGTTGTTCCGGGCGATGGGCGCGTCAGCCCCGGGCGAGGCGGCGTACGGGGCGGCCAGGGACGGGCTGGTCTCGCTGCACATGCCGCTGGTCGAGCACCTGGCCCGCCGCTTCCGCAATCGCGGCGAGCCGTACGACGACCTGGTGCAGGTGGCCACGATCGGGCTGATCAAGGCCGTCGACCGGTTCGACTCGGACCGCGGGGTGGAGTTCTCGACGTACGCGACGCCGACGATCCTCGGCGAGATCAAGCGGTACTTCCGGGACAAGGGCTGGGCCATCCGGGTGCCGCGGCGGCTGCAGGAGCTGCGGCTGTCGCTGACTGCGGCCACGGCTGAGCTGACCCAGGACCTGGGCCGGGCACCTACGGTGGCGGAGCTGGGCGTGCGGCTGGATCTCTCGCCGGACCTGGTGATCGAGGGGCTGGAGTCGGCGAACGCCTACAACACCCTGTCGCTGGACGCCCCGGACCAGAACGAAGCCGACGCCACCACCGTCCTGGACGGCCTCGGTGGCGAGGACGAGGCGCTGGAGAGCGTCGAGTACCGGGAGTCGCTCAAACCGCTGCTGGCCCAGCTGGACACCCGGGAGAAGCGGATCCTGACCCTGCGGTTCTTCCGCGGCATGACCCAGTCCCAGATCGCCGAAGAGATCGGCATCTCGCAGATGCACGTCTCCCGCCTGCTGGCCCGCACGCTCACGGAGCTCCGCGCCGGGCTGTTGAAGGAATAGCTCAGAACTGGAGGAATGGCTCAGAACGTCGGGCCGTCGCGGGTGGGACCGTCCGCCAGCGCGTCCATCGAGGCTTTCCGGAACACCGCCACCAGTACGCCGACGCCGGCGAGCACGAGCAGCACCGACACCCACCTGGTCGAGCCGCCCCAGAAGCTCCAGGCGAGGCACAGCTGGATCAACTGGGCGAAAACAGCGGGCCCCCGGCTCCACGGGGCTGTACGGTAGAGCCCACGCGCGACCAGGACCAGCCCAGCGCCGTACAGCAGCAGGAACACGGCCGTGGTCAGGCCGAGCACGAGGCGGCTGGTGTCGATGGCGATGACCTCACCGACGCCCAGAATGGCGACGACGAGCCCCTCGAGCGCGACGATGGCTGCCGCGACCTTGAGCGGGCGAGGCACAGTGGTGGGCGAGGAATCGGTCGGCACGGCGGCCAGCCTAACCGCTCACGCCCAGTTCAGAGGGTATCGAGGTTGTGCGTAACCCCGGACCCGTTCGATCGGTTACTTGCAGTGCACCGGTGATTGCAGTTGTGACTCGCCGTCCGCATTACGGACGGAGATGAGCGCTGTGCACCGGTTCGGAATGTTAAGGAAGCGTTGTGATCGGATAGACAACTGCAGAACCCTTGTTTCGTCCACACGACATTGGGACCATGGTGTCGTTCGTGAAAACGTTCACAACGCTTCGCACCACCCCCGTGCGAGTACAACCGCGCTGATTGGGCACAGATTAGGCCACAGCGTACGACGACTACTGAGAGAGATGGGATCCGCCATGGATTGGCGCCACCGGGCCGTTTGCCTCGATGAGGACCCGGAACTGTTCTTCCCCATCGGCAACACCGGCCCCGCGATCATGCAGATCGAGGAGGCCAAGCAGGTGTGCCGTCGCTGCGACGTGCGTGAACAGTGCCTTGCCTGGGCATTGGAGGCCGGCCAGGACCACGGTGTCT
>JAWWOY010000150.1:0-5836 GCA_033851195.1 Kribbellaceae bacterium
CCAGGTGGTCAGCAGATTTTGTTGGAGGATCCGTCCGGCAACGTAGTCGAGCTGTTCCAACCCGCTGGCCGATGAACGCGGCAGCGCCGGCCGACAGGGAACGGAATTGGTGGTGGCTGGTGGTCGCTTGTCGGTGACCACCGGCACGGCGGCGTGTACGACGATCTGCTCGGACCGCGGCTAAGAGCAAATGTTCAGCCCGGCCACACCGCCTCGGTCACAGACGCAATCCGGACGTGGATCGTCCGCAATCGCACGTACCGTGTCCGGCATGGCTATCGCACGATTTCCAAGCATCGTCATCGACTGCCCCGATCCCGGCGCTCTCGCGACCTTCTACGGCGCGATGTTGGATTGGAAGGTCGAAGTTTCCTCCGAGTGGGCTGAGATCCGCGCGGACTACGGGCAATGCTTCTCCTTCCAGCAGGTAGACGCCTACACCCCGCCGGAATGGCCGAACCAGGAGGTGCCCCAGCAGATGCACCTCGACGTAATCGTCGACGACCTCGACGTCGGCGAAGTGGCGGTGCTCGACCTCGGCGCGACCAAGCACGACCACCAGCCCAGTACGTCCTTTCGGGTGTTCCTCGACCCGGCGGGGCACCCCTTCTGTCTCTGCGTGGAGTGATTCGGTTTGGCTTGGTGTTTTCGCCCGGGTGGGTATGCCACCCCGACTCGGTACCGCACGGGATCTCGGTAAGCACCTGCACGATCTCGCGTCCGGGAATCGAGGCTGCGCTGTGTCGGAGCTCGGTGCGCTTGAGCAACGGCGCAGCTGGTGGGTGAAACGTCGGATACGAGCGGTCGTAGCCAAGGGCAACGAGCTCGTCGAACAGCGTCCGGCGGTCATTTCCCAGGTGCCCGCTGGCCTTCGTACGTCACCGGCAAACATCTATGGCGCCGGGGGCCGGCGCCGCCATGCCGTGCCGGAGTCGAATAGTGCACGCCACGCACTTGGACAGCTCCCGGGCAACCGTGTGGCCGCCGGTGGCCGACGCCTAGGCGCGGCCGACCGGCTGGCCTGCGGCGGACCCTTCGTCGGTGCCGCTGTCCGGCTCACCGTCGCGCGCCAGCGTGGTCACCGCATGTCGGCTGGGATCACGCGACGGTCGCACCGAGTCCGCGGACACCCAGTCAGATGGCCTCCCACTCACGGCGGCCCGGCTCCCGCTCGGGGAACGTCGGAGCCGACTCCATCCGCTCCCTGAGTTGCCGGCCGTGACGGGCCAGCCACCTGCGACAGCCGTGCCAGTCGTCGCTGGTGGCCGGAAATTCGTGCGAATCGGTCGCCCGCCGCGGTAATGGTCGTGGAAGTCACTACAAGGAGTCGATCAGCTGCGCGGATGCGGGCGTGGCATCCGCGAGCTAGCTTGGAGCGGTAGTCGCCGTCGGAGATCGGGCCCGTGACGGGCAGGCCCAGGTGGCGGCGTACAGGGACAACTGCTCGGCGCGGAAAGGGCGACAAGCCCCCTTGGGTACCAATCCTTCGCGATATATCGTCGACGTATCGCAACAGGTCTTCGTGAGGGAACGGTGGTCGGCATGACCGGATCGACGCACGCAGTCGGGTGGCCCTGGCAGCAGATCGCACAGCACTGCTCGTTCGTTGACGACATCAAGAATGACTGGTACGCCGCCATGACCGGGCGGCGCGCCCACAGCGGCCAGCACCCGTTCGGCGCGCACTGGGGCATGTTCGGCGGCCCGATGTTCGGCCCGCCATGGGGGCCCGTGGGGCCGCGCGGCTGGCGCGGGCCGAAGGCGCGTCGCGGCGACGTACGTGCCGCGATCCTCGCCGCGCTGGCCGAGCAGCCGATGAACGGCTACCAGATCATCCAGGAGATCGCCGAGCGCAGCGGCGGGATGTGGAAGCCAAGCCCCGGCTCGATCTACCCGACACTCCAACAACTCGAGGACGAGGGCCTGGTCACCGCGGACGCCGAGATCGGACGCAGGACGTTCACACTCACCGACGAGGGCCGCACCTACGTCGCCGAGCACGCCGACGAGGTGACGGCTCCCTGGGAGGCGATGTCCGCGCCGGTCGAGGATGACGAGAGGGGCTTCAAACCGCTGCTCGGCCAGGTGGGAACGGCACTGTGGCAGATCCTCGCCACGGGCACTCCCGACCAGCAGGCCCGAGCCCGCAAGGCGCTGGCCGATCTGCGGCGCACGCTGTACGCCATCCTCGCCGACGACGAGCAGGACCGGTCATGAGCCAGCACCTTCCGGACCGGACCGGCCCGATCCGGATCGGCGACGCCGAACGCGACCAGGCCGTGGCCGGGCTCAGTGATCACTTCGTGGCCGGGCGGCTGACCCAGGAGGAGTTCGAGGAGCGCAGCAACCAGGCGACGCGAGCGCGGTACGACGACGACCTGGCGCTACTGTTCGCCGATCTCCCGGACCCAGCGGCCTCACAGCCCGGGCCGCAGATGTGGTCGCCGGGCTCCCGGCCGGGCCCACCACCGTTCCTCTGGCTGATACCGGTGCTGATGGTCGGCCTCGTCGTCGGCACTGTCTCATTTGCCGCGCCGTGGATCCTCTGGGTGTTGTTCTGGATCGCCATGTTCGGCGGGCCCTACAACCACCGCCGCTGGCACCACCCCCGCCGCTGAGCGGTTGCGCCTGGCTCTGGCCGGCCCGCCCGGTCATGACACAGCAACAACCTCCGGCAGCCGTGTCGGAGGTTGTTGCGCGCATCCCGTCTCGTTCTCGACCAGCAGCGGGCCTTGGCCGTCGTTGTAGGCCCGCTTGCGCTTGATCCGGGGGAGTTCGTCCGGCGAGCCGAACTGGCACCAGCCCACGCACTCGGCGCCGTCGTACACGAGCGCGGCATGCGCCCGTCCCTCCCGCACGCGGGACTCCTTCCCAGAACGGTTCTGCGCCGTCGGCGTCTTGTTGCCGACGCCCTCGGAGTGGAAAGCCATGCACCAGCATCCGCCCCACACGCCGTTGTGCTTCTCCACCAGCCGGGCGAAGTCGGGCCGCGTCGTCTCGTCGAGCGCCTTCGCAATCAGGTGCGACTTGCGCGGATGACCTGCTCCGGGAGGCGGCCACTGCGGTGGTCGGTGCCTCAGCCGAGCTTCGCGAGCATCAGATTCGGGTCGGCGTGGGTGAAGTACGCCGCGCTCGCCACATATACGGTCGAGCCGCGCACTGCGATGGAGGTCGGGTTGGACAGCCCGTCGGTCGAGGTGAGCACGGTTTGGTGCGTGCCTCCCGGGTGGACGAGGCTGACCTCGCTCACGTAGTTCTGCGCTGCCAACACCGTGTCGCCGTCGCCGGTGAAAGCGAAGTCGTCGATGGCGGTGAGGCCCTGCGCCACGGTGGTGACCGCACCCGCCGTGCCGTGCGCGTCGATGGGTATGCGCAGCAGGGTGCCCCGGTCGGTGTTGCTCACCCAGACCGCGTCGTCGTGGACTTTGATGCCATTCGCCCCGAACCCGGGGATCTTCGACGGCTCGAGCTCCGCGCCCTGGGCCCAGACGGACGCCGTGCCGCTCTTGAGCGACACCTTCCACACCGTGCCGCTGGTGGAATCGGTCGCGTACAAGGCGTCCTCGCCCCGGTCGAGCGCCAGGCCGTTGATGACCTTCACCTCGGGCAGGGCGACGACCTGTACGGGAGTGCCACCGCCCCGGGCGATGCGCCAGATACCCGACTGACTGCCCGCGTTGTAATTGACGTAGAGGGAGCCGTCTTTGCCGCGCACGATGCCGGACACCGTAGCGGTGCCCGTGGCCGGTGCGGGAAGGGTGGCCAGAATCGCGACCGAGCCGTCCGTGCCCACCCGTGCGACCTGCCTAGCCCGGTTGAAGGTGACGTCGGCGGCCCCGCCTGGCTCCAGCGTGATGTTCTCCGGCTGCTGCAGGGCATTGACGTCGAAGTGGCCGACCTCCCGCGCGTCGCTCAGCGGGGCGGTAGACGCGTGGGCGGGAACCGCGACTTGCGCGGTGGCGAAACCAGCAAGTGCTACGACACTCAGCAGTGCATTGTGACGATAGCGCAAGTGAATCTCCAATGTTCGATGGATGCCTCTTCGGCTCGATCGCCGAAGCACGGAACGGACAGCGGTCATGAGCAAAGACCACGGCGACCCTCGACGTGGTGGCCGACGACTCGGGACACGCCAACGATGGTACGTAGCAACAACGAGTACCCGAACGGGCTCGGCGAGCTCGCCGTGGCAGGGTGCCACGGGACAGGTCATACGGCGGATCGCCGGCGGGTCCGACTCCGGACCCGCCGGCGGCTCGGGGCGTCAGCGACCGGACTTGGAGCCGGTGACGGTGTAGCGCCTGTTGACCTCCACGATGACGTGACGACCCGCTTTGGTGGTCAGGTGCACCTCATAGATGCCGCCGGCGTAGACCACCTTCTGGACAGTGGCGCCGGGGTACTTCGCCAGGGCCGCCGCCCGGACCTTCTTGTCGACGCTCGCGCTGATCTTGGTGGCGGTGCTGGTCGAGCTGTAGCTGGCGACGGTCGCACTTGTCGTAGTCGCCGCGTTCGCGCTGGGTGTGCCGACCAGTAGACCGCCGGCCAGCAAGCCGCCGGCCAGCAGCGCAATCCCGCTCCAGCGCTTCACTCCGCGCGTCTTCGCGATTTGGTTCTCGCCCATGGTGAAACTCCTCACTGTTCGCGGCCCGTACCTCGGACCGTCGCACAGCAAAGGCTGCCAAGCGATGCTGATGCCGCGCTGGCCGTCGGCTTGCAACCGACTGGTAATCGGGTAGGAACAGACTGTGCTCAGCGGTCGCAGATAAGGAAGGTATTGCCGTCCACCGTCGAGCCGTCACAGGTCCCGGCCGATCGCGCCCCCGTCCGCCACTGGGACGCTGGGCGGTTCTTTCCCGGAATCACGCGACGCAGAACTCGTTGCCTTCTGGGTCGAGCATCACGACATGACCAAGGTGATCACCGTAGGACTCCTCGCGGACAGTCGTAGCCCCGGCGGTGACCAGCTCGGCTGCTTTCGCACGGATGAGCTGCTCGCGCTCGGCCATGTCCCATGGCGGCTCGCCTGCCACCCGGATGTCGATGTGCATCTTGTTCTTGGCTGTCTTGCCCTCAGGCACCCTGAGAAAGCCGATGGCTGGGCCCACGCCGTCCGGATCGATGATGGAAGCACCGTCTGGGTCGTCGTACCCCGGCTCAGCCACATACCCGAGCGCGATCGCCCAGAACGCAGCAATTCCGTCCGGGTCGGCCGCGTCGCAACCAAGCGTCCAATGTGTCGTCATGCCCTGCAAAGTACCGCCGTGCGGACTCACCGGCATGCGCCCCGTCGCGGCATCACCGTGCGATCCCTCGACTAGTGTCCGCTTCATGCGCTTCGTCATGCGCTTCGACATGGACATCGACATGGACGCCGCTTGACCGCGGTGGGTCTTCTCCGACGAGCCCGTCCACCGACTCCCGGATGACGTCGGCATGGCCCACGTGCCGGCCGTACTCCTCGACCAGGTCGATCAGGATCCGCCGCAGGCTAGGCGCCCGACCGTCGGGCCAGGTCCGACGGGCCAGTCGGTCTAGGCCGCCGTGGGCCAGCGCCTCCGCGACCGCGGAGCGGGAGCGGGTCACCGCCTCCTGCCACAGCGCGTAGAGCTGCTCCGGGCTGTCGTTGGCGGCCGAATGCCACTCCCAATCGGGGTCGGCGTCCCAGTCCACCGCGTTCCACGGCGATCCAAGTTCCCGCCCGAGCAGCCGGCCGGAGAAGTATTCATCCTCGACGAGAGCCAGGTGCTTGAGCAGCCCACCCAAGGTCATCGACGAGGGTGCGAGTTTCGCGTTCAGGCAGGTCGCATCCAGGTCGCCGCATTTCCACGCGAAG
>JAWWOY010000155.1:0-8111 GCA_033851195.1 Kribbellaceae bacterium
CTCGGTGCCATCGTTCGCGGCAAGCACCTGACCGCGGAACACCATCGCGATGGCGACCGCGAAGATCGCGATCACTCCGACGACGATGACCAGCGTGGTGTTGCTCGACGAAAGATCCACCGCTTGTACCGCAAGCAGCGCGGACATCCGTCCTCCTTGTTGGCAACCCCTCGAGCACTGACGGCCCTGCTGCCGCAATCGAAGGGCTGATAAGTACGACCAACGCCAATGACCTGGCGCGGTGGGTCACTCTAACGCGATCTCGACCAGACCTGACGACTGGGTGGTACGCCACACCTGCCCCGGGCCGCCGGGCCATGACTACCCGTAGTCGCCGGACAACAGGTTCAAATTGCCGAGGCGACGTCGGGGTGGATCTCGAAAACCTTCGTCAGGCCGGTGATCCGGAAGATCTTCAGCAGTCGCTCCTGGGTACAGACCAGCGACAGCGAGCCGTCGTGGGTCCGGACCCGTTTCAGTCCGCCGACCAGGACGCCGAGCCCGGTGGAGTCCAGGAACTCCACTCTTTCAAGGTCGACGACCAGGTGATACTGCCCCGCGTCAACCAGCGCGACGATGGTCTCGCGCAGCCTGGGTGCGGTGTAGACGTCGATCTCTCCACCCACCTCGACGACGGTTCGCCCGCCCTCCGTGCGCGTCGTCAGCGACAGATCCACTTCGGCCTCCGATCCCGTGAACTGTTGCATTCAACCATGTACGGACCGTGATTAGGACCGATCCAGGCAACTCTTTCCGGCCGGACCGCCGCGGGCAGCGAACCGGTACTCCGGCGGCGACTCTACGGTGTCCGGACCGGGCAGAGAAACCCGACGGGCGGATCTGGAACCAGTCTCAGCAGGTTGTTCCGGCCGGGGGCAGCACCTTGTCGGCAAGGTAGTCGTCGATATACCGACGGGCGCAGACGTTGTTCAGGTAGAGCGTGTGACCCGGCCCGTCGTGCTCGATCGAACCACCCCTGGCATCGGGGCCGACGGGTACGGCAGTGCCGGGGCCGCCGGGGCGAATCCGGACGCGTCCCCGGCCTCGGCCTTCACCACGGCCGCGGCCAGCACGCCCCAGGAAGCGCGACCGGGCTTCGCCAAATAGAGCGCCAGTGCCTGCAGATCCCGTCCGTCGTACGACGCTCCGACCGCGGGCGCGGGCAACTGCGAGCGACCCGCGCGGGCGACGAGCCGCTGCCAGACAGCCGGCAGGTCGCGGCCGTGCAGCCGGCCACGGCCTGATCGGGATCCGTGGACGAGTGACCATGTACGGCGGCGCCTTCGCGGCCGGGCCTCGTCCGGACGGCGGGTTCGAGGTGTCCGCGAGACTGCCGTACCAGCCTGCCAGGGTGACAGCGTGACCGAGCCGATCCGCGTTCTCGTCGCAGACGACCAGGCACTGCTGCGCGGCAGCTTCCGGGTCCTCGTCGACACCACACCCGGCCTGGTCACCATCGGGGAGGCCTGGAACGGCGCCGAGGCGGTGGAACTCGCTCGGCAGGAGAAACCCGATGTGGTGCTGATGGACGTCCGGATGCCGCAACTGGACGGCATCGAGGCGACCCGGCAGATCTGCGGGGCGGCCGCGACCGCGCACAACTCGTCATCACCGCCTATGAGTCCGGCCTGGTGCAGCCCCGTCGAGGCTGACCGTGGCATCGGGCCCGTGACCGCGGCGCCGATGTCCCAGGCAGCTATTAGTGTCGCGGGTATGCGTGATGGTGGTGAGGCAGCGGTTGTGCTCAAGCGACTTGCCGCTGGGCCGGGTCGCGCCGAGCGGCTGACCCATGTGGAGTCCGTGCCGCCTCGCGCCGGGCGGACCGGGGCTTGGCCTCGCTGGGTGCCGGAGGAAGTCCTCAGCCAGTTGGCCGATGCCGGCATCACCACGCCGTGGAGCCACCAGGTCGCTACCGCCGAGGCTGCCTACAGCGGCAAGCACGTGGTGGTAGCCACTGGCACTGCTTCGGGGAAGTCCCTCGGCTACCTGCTGCCAGCCTTCGCCACCTTGAGCATCGCCCAGGCGGCTTCGCCGAAACGTCGTACTGCGTCGGTGTTGTACCTGTCCCCGACCAAGGCGCTGGCGCACGACCAGTTGCGCGCGATATCGGCGTACACGGTGCCGGGTCTGCGGGCGACCACGCTGGACGGCGACTCCGAGCGGACCGAGCGGGATTGGGCCCG
This sequence comes from Kribbellaceae bacterium, assembly GCA_033851195.1. Taxonomy (GTDB): domain Bacteria; phylum Actinomycetota; class Actinomycetes; order Propionibacteriales; family Kribbellaceae; genus Kribbella. Next base: position 2,184 of record JAWWOY010000155.1, read on the forward strand.
GGACCACGCCACCTACGTGCTGAGCAATCCGGACATGCTGCACCGGTCCGTGTTGCCGAACCACCAGCGGTGGGCCCGGTTCCTCGGCTCCCTCCAGTACGTGGTGGTGGACGAGTGCCACCACTACCGCGGAGTGTTCGGCGCCCATGTCGCTGCGGTGCTGCGACGGCTCCGCCGGGTTTGTGCCCAGTACGGCGCCAACCCGGTCTTCGTGTGCGCATCTGCCACCGTCGCGGAGCCGGCTGTTTCCGGGGAGCGGCTGACGGGCTTGCCGATGACCGAGGTGATCGAGGACGGTTCCCCGCGCGGCGGCGTCTTCTTCGGCCTGTGGGAGCCACCTCTGACCTCGCTCCACGGTGAGAACGGTGCCCCGGTACGACGGTCCGCCACGGCTGAGGTGGCCGATCTCCTGACGGACCTGGTGGTGTCCGGCGTACGGACGGTGGCGTTCGTCCGGTCCAGACGCGGGGCTGAAACCGTGGCGCTGACGGCCCGGGCCAACCTGGCGGAGGTCGATCCGGCCCTTGCCGACCAGGTGTCGGCGTACCGGGCCGGGTATCTGCCGGAGGAGCGGCGGCGACTCGAGGCGATGCTGCAGTCCGGTGAGCTCACCGGGGTGGCTGCAACCAACGCGCTCGAGCTGGGCATCGATATAGCCGGGCTGGATGCAGTACTGCTGTCCGGCTGGCCAGGCACGCGCGCATCGCTGTGGCAGCAAGCCGGCCGGGCCGGGCGCTCGGGTGATGATGCTCTGGCTCTGTTGGTGGCTCGGGACGACCCACTGGACACCTACCTGGTCCGGCATCCGCAGGCGATCTTCGGGCGACCGGTCGAGGCAACAGTGTTCAACCCGGAGAACCCCTATGTCCTTGGTCCGCAGCTCTGCGCGGCTGCTCAGGAGCTGCCGCTGACTCCGGACGACTACGAGATCTTCGGCACCACCACTGAGAACGTAATCGGGCAGCTGGTCAGGCAGGGCCTGTTGCGGCAGCGGCCGCACGGCTGGTTCTGGACCCGGCGCGACCGGGCGGTGGACGCGATCGATATCCGCTCGGCCGGCGGCAAGACCGTGCAGATCGTGGAGGACCAGACCGGACGCCTGCTGGGCACGGTCGACGGCGGCTCGGCCCATGCGAGCGTGCATGCCGGGGCTGTCTACGTACACGCGGGTGAGTCGTACCTGGTCCGCACGCTCGATCTGGAGAACCACGCCGCGATCGTCGAGCCGGCCTCGCCGGACTACACCACCTTTGCCAGGGACGTGACCGAGATCAGCATCCTGGCCACCGAGGACACCACCCGCTGGGGCTCGGCGGAGCTATCCCGCGGCTGGGTCCAGGTGACGAACCAGGTGGTCTCCTACCAGCGCAAGCAGCTCGTCACCGGCGACGTACTGGACGAGCAGCCGCTCGATCTGCCCGAACGGACTCTGCGGACGAAGGCCGTCTGGTGGACCATGCCGGACTCGGCAGTGGCCGGGCTGGGGCTGGCCGACGTACCCGGGGCGGCTCACGCGGCCGAGCACGCGTCGATCGGCCTGCTGCCGCTGTTCGCCACCTGCGACCGCTGGGACATCGGCGGCGTCTCCACCGCACGGCACGCCGACACCGGCCGGCTGACCGTCTTCGTGTACGACGGCCACCCCGGCGGCGCGGGTTTCGCCGAACACGGCTACGCCGCGGCGCGCGAGTGGTTGACCGCGACACGTGAGGCGATCGCACACTGCGAGTGCAAGGACGGATGCCCGTCCTGCGTACAGTCGCCGAAATGTGGGAACGGGAATAACCCACTCGACAAGGGCGGCGCGGTCGCGCTGCTCACCGCATTACTCAGCAACAAGGCCTGAACACTCAGCAGTGAGTGCCGCAAGAAAGGCAACCGGCCATGGTGATACTCGGAATCGTCCTGATCGTCCTCGCCGTCGTCCTCGGCCTAGGCGTGTCCGTCTCCTCCGCCGACTCGACCACCCTCGAGGTGTTCGGCGTCAACTTCGGCGTAGTGGTGCCGACCGTGTTCTTCCTAGGGGCAGCTGCCGGCGCGGCACTGATCATCGGCCTGTGGCTCACCAAGAAGGGCCTCGGCCGTGGATACCGCCGGCACAAGGAGGTCAGGGAGCTCCGCCAGCAAGTCGATGCCTCCGCTACCTCCGGTGACTCCAAGGCCGCGGCCGACACTGCCCCCGAATTGGCCGCCGCCCCGGGCGACGATGGCGACGAGCGGCTCGCGGCGGAGCCACATACCGTTGCTGACCGCCCCGAATCGCCGCCGGCCACGCATCGTCGGCGGGGGTCCGAATGACCGTGGACAAACGGACTCCCGCGATCACCGGCGGCGTGAAAGGACGGGCGGCCACGACATCGTCGGGGCCGCCCGTTCCGTGCATCTGCTGCATAGCGCAGCAGCTTCATCAACTGGCCCCGCAACAGAGCAAGACCTGAATCAGATCCAGAAGACAACACACCATTTTGACCACCCCCGATCGATCAGGTGAGCACACAGTACCGGCGAATGTTGCCCATTGTTTGCTCGCTTTACTGTAAGTAATGGATTGGCTTTCCGGCCTGCCCAAAAGCAACCCTCAGAAGCAATCGATCCAACAATGCCAGGAGCCATCCATTTCACGGCGGACATCCGGCCTCAATTGGGGTCGATCAGTCACGCATCTCCTTTATCTAGGCGGAAAACCGGTCCCGGGTGGGCGATTCGAGCTACCACCCGGTCGATCACTCCAGTCCGATGATGACGCTCGGCGGAAATCGTCAGACGTCACCCTCCGAAATCACTGATGACTTTTTGTCATAAATTCGAGCGGCAAGCTTGACCCGGCCGTAATGTCGAGTCGCCGGCCGCGCCGCAGCATGAGCCGCGCCACACAATGAGCCACAGCGGTCGTCCAGGTAGCGGCGTACCGGATTCGTCGCTGGTCAGGTCTTCGGCGTGGTTCGTTGATCTGGGCAACGGGTTGGTGATGATGGAGTGGTGCCTGTCGATCCGTGTCCGTCCTATCAGGAGCTTGCTGCTGAGAACGCGGAGCTTCGGGCGATGGTCGACGCGCTGAAAGCTCAGGTCGCGGAGTTGACGCGGAGGTTGGAGCAGAACAGCTAGAACTCGTCGAGGCGGCCGCCGGCACCGGCACCGTCGATACCGACGCTGTGAACACCCACATCCAGCTCTACTGCTCGGCCGCCCAGGCCGGGATCACCCAGCCCGCCGCCCGCCGCGACGCGGTGATGAAGAAACACCACGCGCTCGCCCGCCGGCTGATCGACCGCCAAGACGACTACGTCCGATTCACCACCGACCCTCGAATACCCGCCGACAACAACGGCTCCGAGCGCGACCTCCGCATGATCAAACTCCGGCAGAAAGTATCCGGCTGCCTACGCAGCCTCACCGGAGCCAAACAGTTCTGCACGATACGCAGCTACCTATCAACCGCCGCCAAACACAGTCGGCACTTCTTCGACACTCTCGTCATGCTCGCCGAGGGCCGACCCTGGCTGCCCGCAACACAATGACCGGACCAGTTACCTGGATTCAAAGGTGGTTTGTTCACGATATTTTCCGACGCCCTACCTGCTGGTGAACTCGCGTTACGGGTTCCGCTTCCACGGAGGGATCAAGAAATGATGGCGGGCATCGACATCGAAGGCCTGGCAACCGTCTACCCGAACGGCGTCCGCGCCGTCGACGGGCTGGATCTGACCGTGGCGGACGGAGAGTTCTTCGCCTTCGGCTGCGGTAAGACGACGCTACTGCGCACCATCGCCGGGCTGGAGTCCACGTCCGAAGGCGCCGCATGGATCGACTCGCACGACGTGACCGTGACGGTTGCGCGGCTCCTGGCCACGCAATCCGTTACGGTCGCCTGATGGCTGTCACGAGCTACCGCAAGCGCTGGACGCTCGACGACCGGGCGGCGTCGGTTTGGCACTCGCTGCCGGTGGACGTGCCACCCGGTTGCGCCGGCTTGTCCGTCCGGCTGACCGTGCCACCGGTCGAGGGTGCGGCGATTGATATCGGCTGCGAAGGCGCAGGTGGGTGGCGCGGTTGGTCCGGTGGAGCCCGGCAGTCGTTCGCGATCACCCCAGCGGCCGCGACGCCGGGGTACGTGGCCGGCGAGTTGGAAGCCGGCACCTGGTGGGTGGTGATCGGCCTGCACCGGGTGCCCGTCGAAGGTGTCGAACTGCTCGTGGAGGCGGAGACCGGGCCTGTTGCGCTGGGGGATATACCCGGGCTGACGGGTTATGCCGAGGCTTCGGCGGCTGTCGTCGTACCGGAGCGGCCGCCGCGGCGGGAACTGCCGTCGGCGGCTGGTTTGCGCTGGGTCGCGGGCGACTTCCACGCCCACACGTTGCACTCAGACGGTTCGACCCCGGTGGCGGCCGTTGCCGCTCTTGGAGTCGCCGCGGGCTTGGACGTCATGGCCATCACCGACCACAACACCGAGGCACACCACGCGGAGTTGCCAGCGGTCGGACAGCGGCTCGGGATCGGCCTGATCCCCGGGCAGGAGGTCACCACCGAGTCGGGTCATGCCAACGCCTTCGGCGCCATCGGCACGATCGACTTCCGCCGGCCGGCCTCGACCTGGGTGGACGAGGTGGCCCGGCGCGGTGGATGTCTGTCGATCAATCATCCGCTGGGTGGGGACTGCTCGTGGCGGCAACCATTGCCCGTGCATCCGCCACTCGCCGAGGTATGGCACTCGTCCTGGCTCGATCGCCGCTGGGGTGGGCCGATCGCCTGGTGGGAAGCCTGGGGCCTCGGTACCACCACCCCGATCGGCGGCAGCGACTGGCACAATCCATCCTCGCTGACACCGCCTGGTCTGCCGACGACTTGGATCGCGGTCGACGCCGCTGCCAACGGTCCGGACGAGTTGACGGCAGCAGTTCTCGCCGGACTGGCCGCGGGCCATACGTCGATCTCGGCCGGCTACAACGAGCCCGTGCTACTGCGCAACGGCAACGAGTTCCTCGCGCTGGATGCGCCTGGGACGGTCTTGATCGCCCCCGACGGGAGTCGCCGCGCAGTCCGTACAGATCGGGTGCAACTGCCCGCCGAACAGCCGGGCGGACACGTCCTGCTCGACCACACCGGACGCATCATCGCCATCTCGAACTGACGCCTCCGCCAGGCGGGTTCTGATCCGGTCGCGATCTGGTCGCAATCTGGTAGAGATCCCGCGTTCATATGGACGGCACCCGTTCCGTGCCCGCATGATCTGGAACCGAAGTCCTACCCATCTCTCCACACCGGACGTGCTTCCCCCCACGCCCCGGACGGTTTCCTGGAGGCCAGCGTTGCCCGACCGCATCCGGCTGTTGCTGGTCGATGACCAGATCCTCAGCCGAGGCGTCCTCAGAAGCAGGCTGGAGCGTGAGCGGGATCTGGAGATCGTCGCCGAGCTCGGCCGCAGCGACGACGTGGTAGCCGCCGCCAAACGGCATCGTGCCAACATCGCCCTGCTGGACGTCGGCAGCCCAGGCTTCGACAGCATCGTCGTCACCACGGACCTCCGTACCTCGATGCCGGAGTGCCGGGTGGTAATGCTGACCACCTACGGCCGGCCCGGCTATCTGCGCCGCGGCCTCGAAGCGGGAGCCAAGGGATTCGCCCTCAAAGCCAGCCCCGCGCCCCAGTTGGCCGACGCGGTCCGCCGGGTCCACCTGGGCCTGCGCGTCGTCGACGCCAACCTGGCCGCCGAGACCTTGCAGTACGCCGACACTCCGCTGAACGAAGGCGAGACGGACACCCTGCGAGCGGCCCGCGAAGGGGGCAGCGTCGCCACGATGGCGAAGAAACTCGCCGTCTCCGAACGCCTGGTCCGAACCCGCCTCTGGTCAGCCATCGGCAAGACCGGCGCACGGACCCGCGCCGACGCCGTCCTGATCGCCGAACGCAACGGCTGGCTCCTGGATTAAC
>JAWWOY010000191.1:0-3148 GCA_033851195.1 Kribbellaceae bacterium
GCAGCAACGTCGTACAGGATCGGAAGCTCAGGCAGAGCAGCCAGCACGTCCTTGGCCGGCACCCGCTCGCCCGTGGTCACCAGGTGCCCCTCGGCCACTGCAATGGCGAGCGGTGTGAGGTCGAGCCCGGCGAACCGCTCACGCGCGGTGTCCGCAACAGACCGGCGCAGCAGGTACTCAAGCAGTTGGTTCTCGCGCCCCTCCTCGCCCGGCTCGAACTCCAGCTTGCCGCGAAGCACCGCAGGCACTGCCTCCAGGTCGATCGGTCGCGCGACAGCCGGCTCCTCACCGGTGACCGCGCTCCGCCTCAGCGCAGCAGCCGCGACGGTCTCGGCCGCAGCCACGGCGAAGCGGGCAGAAACACCCGAGCGCTGGTCGATCGCAGTCGACTCCCGCAGATGCCGCACGAATCGCGCCAGCACCTCCAGCAGCGGCTCACCCACCTCTGCGGTCAGGTGGGCCTCCTGCCGTACGACGTCCACCTCGGCATCGACGTCCAGCGGGTAGTGCGTCCGCACCTCCGCGCCGAACCGGTCCTTCAGCGGGGTGATGATCCGGCCACGGTTGGTGTAGTCCTCCGGGTTGGCCGTCGCCACCAGCAACACATCCAGCGGCAGCCGCAGCGTGTAACCGCGGACCTGGATGTCGCGCTCCTCCATCACGTTCAGCAGCGCCACCTGGATCCGCTCGGCGAGGTCCGGCAGCTCGTTGATCGCGACGATGCCGCGGTGCGCCCGCGGTACCAACCCGAAGTGGATCGTCTCCGGATCCCCCAGGCTGCGTCCCTCGGCCACCTTGACCGGGTCGACATCACCGATCAGGTCCCCGACGGAGGTGTCGGGCGTCGCCAGCTTCTCGGCGTACCGGAGGCTGCGGTGCAGCCAGGCGACCGGCAGCTCGTCACCGAGCTCAGCAGCACGGCGCTTCGAAGCAGGCGTGATCGGGTCCAACGGATGCTCGGGCAATTCGGCGCCCTCGATCACCGGGGTCCACTCGTCGAGCAGTCCTACCAGGGTCCGAAGCAGCCGGGTCTTGCCCTGCCCTCGCTCACCAAGCAGTACGACGTCGTGGCCGGCAAGGAGAGCTCGTTCCAACTGCGGAATGACAGTGCGGGAGAACCCGACGATGCCGGGCCAGGGGTCACGACCGGCGCGCAACTCGGTCAACAGGTTGGTGCGGATCTCGGCCTTGATCGTGCGCGGAAGGTATCCGGCGGCGCGAAGCTCGCCGGCTGTACGGGGAAACTCAGCAGGTGCGCTAGTCACCCTCCTGACGTTACCGCGAACCCCAATCCCCCCACCCGTTATTTCACTCACCGAACCACCTTCAGCACCCACCGTCGCAGCCAGGCTGACAAACACCACTTTCTCCCCCTCAGCGGGTGGCCCCTGCGCGACTTGCCGGTGATTGCCACCCATCCAGCCAGGCCGTGCACTCCACAGCCAGGACCTGGGAGGATTACCCGCCCGAACCGGACGGTCAGACTCCCCGAACCCCGGCAACAATCCTCCCCAAACATCTCGCCCGGCCCGTGGATCGGCAAGGATCCCGCCGGTTCGATGCCCTGTCTCCCTGCCTGGCGACGATGGCGACGCTGGCTCGCTCGTACCGGCCGACGTGCCGATCGTCCAGGGTCACCCCTCGACCGGTTGGGGAGCCGGCGGCACACGGACGCCGAGCTCGGTCAACCTGGCGATCCAGTCAACAGGCGGCATGGCTCGTACGTTACTTGCCCTTCGTGAGCTGCTCGAGGAGAGCCTCGACCGCTGCCCGCGCGGCCGGTTCCTCCAGCCCGAGCCCCTGTAGGACCTTGGTGGCGACGCTGCCGGAGTCCCGGTAGAAGGACAGCAGGATGTGCTCCGTCCCGATGTAGTTGTGGCCGAGCTGGAGCGCCTCGGCGGCCCCGCCCTGCAGCACATGCGCTGCCCGGTCAGTCAGCGGCGGCCCGCCCTCGTACGGCGTCGCGCCGCGCGGGATCACCGCGGTCACGGCCGCGTCGACCGTCTCCTCAGTGATGCCGCGGGCAACGAGTAGCTTCGTCGCGAGGGCCTCGGGTTCGGTGTAGAAGGCGAGCAGCAGGTGCTCGGTCCCGACGTACGCGTGGTTGCGACCGAGCGCGATCCCGGAGGCGGCCTCGACGACCCTTTGGGTGCGCTTGGTGTAGTGCTCGAAGGCCGGCCGGGTGGTCCACGAGACAGCGAACCGCTTGTGCGCGGCCTGCTTGCTGACGCCGAGAACAGCACTGATCTCGACCCACGACTTGCCGGCACCGCGGGCCCGGTCGACGAAGTAGCCGAGCGCGGCATCACTGGTGCTGGTCAGTTCGCCGATGGTGCTCGATGCGGTCGCAAGCTGCTCCAGTACGTCGTCGCTTCCGGTGTCGCGGCGGATCGTGTCGATGAGTTCCTGCAAGTTCGGCCCTGGGGTCATGCGAGTGCCTCCTGATCAACCTGAAACGAATACGTCAACCCTAGGTTGACGACTCCTATTGCGTCAACCTCAGGTTGACGAGTCAGCGCTGATGCCGGACGAAGTCGGTCAGAACCAGCCGGGCAGCCGGACACGCGCACCACGCGTCGCCGCCCCGGGCCGAGGTCGCCCGCCGCCGGGAGCGGCGCCGTTACTCTCTCGGCATGGCCGACCAAGTACTGCCGGATCTGATCGCGCCGAATCTGCGGGTGCTGTTCTGTGGCATCAACCCGGGCCTGGTGTCAGCGGCGACCGGTCATCACTTCGCCCGGGCCGGAAACCGCTTCTGGCCGGCGCTGCACCGATCCGGGTTCACCCCGCGCCAACTTCGCCCCGACGAGCAGAGCGAACTGCTGACCTTTGGCGCCGGGATCACCAACATGGTTGACCGGGCCACGGCCCGGGCCGACGAACTCACCCGGGCCGAGTTCACGGCCGGCGCCGAGCACCTGATGGAGAAGGTGCTGCGGTACTCCCCCGATTGGCTCGCGGTCGTCGGCATCACGGCGTACCGGGATGCCTTCGGGGAGCGGAAGGCCGCGATGGGGCGACAGCAGCGGCGGATCGGCTCGACCCGGGTCTGGATCCTCCCGAACCCGAGCGGTCTGAACGCGCACTACACGGTGGACAAACTCGCCGGTGCCTTCGCCGAACTGCGGACCGCCTCACTCAGCGAAGG
>JAWWOY010000252.1:0-8942 GCA_033851195.1 Kribbellaceae bacterium
ACTATGGCGATGACGAGACCCGCGCCACCCACTGTGGTGACCTCGTGGTGATCCGCCGGCGAGTCGGCGCCCCACACCGGTGCAGACCTGGAGTGGGCCGAAGTCCGACAGCTCGACCTTGGAGCCGCCCGCAGCGTCACCTGATCCGGTCAGCGAAGAACGACGACCGCAACTCCACGATCCGGGTTCCTCAGCGGATTGGCCGACGCGACGCACCTGCCGGGCGCGCTGCAAACTTCGGTACTCGCCGGCCTGCTCGGCTCGACCGGGCGCGCAGAAGACCAGCCCGTCCGTCTCGAGTTGGCGTTCTTGCAGCGTGCTTCGAACGAGCTGGAGCTGCCTGCTGAAGCGGTAGGAGGTGCTGTTGCCACTGCCATCCTCTGCGGCGCCGCCGACGAGAAGTCCGCGCTTGGGCACATTCCCGCACTGGAGGACGCCGATCTCCGCGTCCGGGTCGCGCGGTGGCTGCATGACCTGTACCCACCCGTCAGATCTGGACCGGCACCGTACTGGAACGCGTCGCTCCCGGATCCACTGGCGGAGGATCTGGTCGCCGCCGTCGTCACTTCCTGATGGAATTGCTGATGGAGACGACGGAGGAGCAGGACCGGCGGGCGCTGACCGTCCTGGCGCGCGCTGCGGACATCCGTCCGGCGTTGCGAGTCTGCCTGACCGAGCTACTGTCCGTGCTGCCTGGAACCTCGCCCGCGGTGGTCGACGCGGCGTTGAGAGGCGGATATCCCGGCCTTCTCGCGGACGCACTGACCTCACTGGCCGAGACGCCGCCCTGCCTGCCGAACTGCTGGAGACCGTGCCCGCAGGCAGCACGGCGCTCGGCGAATTCCCGGTCCTGCTCGCGGGGAGCCTGGTCGAGGCCTATGAGCGACGCATCGAGTCGTATCCGAAGTCCGCGCTGCGCGGACTGACGACGATGCTGATCGAACTGGCCGATCGGCTGTCCGATCTGGGCCGGGCCGAGCAGGCAATCGCCGCCGCGCAGCGGGCCTTGGAGACGGCCGAGCTGCTGGCCGGGAAGCTCGACTTTCCGGCCCGTGCAAGCGGAGTCGTTGCGCAGAGCCACCGAACTCGCTCGTGGGCAGGAGCTTCCGCAGAGGCAGAGCTAGTCGTGTGTCTGGCATTCTTCGGCGACCAAGCCGAGCATGCCGACCTGCTGGCATATAGCGGAGGTCAACGGGGAGATCTGTTCGCGCTGGAAGGGAACTCGGCTGACGTGGGGTGCCACTCGAGCTATGGTCCCGATCCGGCGTGGGGTCCAGATCCGGCGACAGGCGGATCAGCCGGTCGCGCCACCAGGGCGGAGCACGGTGTCCATCACTGAGCGGAAGGTGTCCCACTCGCTCTTCTCCGCGGCCAGCATCTTCTGTCCAGCCGAGGTGAGCCGGTACGTCCGGCGCTTGCGGCCGCTCACGGTGCTCCATTCGCTGGCCAGATAACCGGCACGCTCGAGCCGGCGGAGGGCCGGGTAGAGCGTGCCAGTGGGCAGATCCACCTCGCCGCCGGTGCGGGCAAGTAGCGCTTCCATCACCGCGTAACCGTGCAGGGGCTCGGGCTCGACCACGGCCAGGATCATCGGGTCGAGGTGTCCGCGGAGCGCATCTGCCTTCATGTAGGCAGTCTACCCATATTGGTGTTACCGTCGACAGCCAATATGTAGATCGGCTACATGTAGTCGAGTGACGTCCTTGGGAGGAGTCGAGATGACCGTCGACACGACCGCGCGACGACCAGGACCGGAACAGGAACCAGAGCAGGCCGGACCGCGACGCGGAGGTCTGCTGCATCGGGTCGCAGGCTGGTCGATGCGGCACGCCGGTCCGGCCGTGCTTCTGTGGGTCTTGGCGCTGGTCGCCGTGACGGTGGGCTCGACCCTTGTGGGGGACGACTATCGCAACGACAACTCCCTGCCTGGCACCGATTCGCAGCGCGTCGTCGACATCTTCCGCGAGCACCAGCCGCAGGCCTCGACCGACTCGATCCAGATCGTGCTGCACGACGACAGGGGCCTGGCCCAGCCGGCCACGCGGACCCGGATCAGCAACATGCTGGTCAAGGTCGAGACCCAGTCGCATGTGGCCTCGGTGGCCGATCCGTTCGCTGCGGGCGGCTCGATCTCCTCGGACGGGGACACGGCGTACGCGACAGTCGCGCTGGATGCGCAGGCTGCCGACGTCCTGGTCGAAGACGTGCGGGCGATCATTCACACCGCTCAGCAAGCTGCCACCGACGGACTCCAGGTCGAGCTCGGTGGTGACCTGGTGCGCGGTGCCGCCGACGGAGGGGGCGGGGCATCCGAGGGCGCAGGAATGCTTGCTGCGTTGGTGATCCTGGTCCTCTTGTTCGGATCGCTGCTGGCTGCCAGCCTGCCGTTGCTGACTGCGGTGTTCGCCGTCGGAAGCACGCTCGGCCTCCTCGTGCTCGCTTCGCACCTGTTCACGATCCCCGACTACACCGCGCCCGTAATGATGCTGGTGGGGCTCGGCGTCGGCATCGACTATGCGTTGCTGATCTTCTCGCGGTACCGAAGCGAGCTCCTGAAGGGCGCGGAACGACCGGCGGCGGCGAGGATCGCGCTCGATACAGCCGGCCGCTCGGTACTGTTCGCCGGCTGCACCGTGGTGATCGCGCTGCTGGGGCTGCTTGCGCTCGGCCTCGGCTCGTTGCAAGGGCTGGCCCTCGGCGTCACCCTGACCGTGTTGATGACGATCCTCGCTGCCGTCAGTCTGCTGCCCGCTCTGCTGACCTTGTTCGGCCGACGGATGGAGCGGAGTGTTCGCCATCATGCGGCCAAGTCCAAGCGGCACCCAGGTGACGGCTGGCGCAAACTGGCGACTCTCGTGCAACGCGAACCATGGGTCCCCCTCGTGCTCGGCACAGTCGCACTCGTAGCGCTCTGCCTGCCGACGCTCGACCTGCGGCTCGGCTTCGCCGACTCGGGCACGGACGATCCGGCGAAGACCTCGCGCAAGGCGTACGACCTGCTGGCACAGGGTTTCGGGCCGGGCTTCAACGGACCGCTGATCGTGCTGTCCGAGGGAGACCAGGCCGCGGCGGACGCCCTGTACCGCAGGCTGGGCTCCGAGTCGGGCATGGCCGCCGTGACCCCGCCGCAGTTGATGCCCGACGGCAAGGTCGCCACAGTGATGGCGTTCCCTGGTTCGGCGCCCCAGGATGTGGCCACCAGCGAGGTGGTGCAGCGGCTGCGCGAGTCGGTGCTTCCCGCACTGGCGGCCGACACCGGGGCGACCTACCTGGTCGGTGGCTCGACCGCGGCGGCCGACGATTTCGCTGGGGCGGTGAGCGGCCGCCTGCCGATCTTCATCCTGGTGGTGGTCGGGCTGTCCGCACTGCTGCTGATGGCGGTCTTCCGGTCGGTGCTCATCCCGCTGAAGGCGGCGGTGCTCAACCTGTTCAGCATCGGCGCCTCGCTCGGGGTGATCACCCTGGTCTTCCAGCACGGCTGGTTCGGCGCTCAGGCAGGGCCGATCGAGGCCTTCGTGCCGGTGATGATCTTCGCCATCGTGTTCGGCCTGTCGATGGACTACGAGGTGTTCCTGATCTCGCGGATCCACGAGGAGTGGCGGCGCACCGGTGACGCCCAGTTGGCTGTGCGGGAAGGCTTGGCGAACACCGGCACCGTGATCACCGCCGCGGCCGCGATCATGATCGTCGTCTTCGGTGCCTTCCTGCTCAGCCCGGACCGGATGCTGAAGCAATTCGGCCTCGGTCTGGCCGTCGCCGTCCTGCTGGACGCCTTGCTGATCCGCTGTGTGATCGTGCCCGCTGTGCTGCGCCTCCTCGGCACCAGCGCCTGGTGGTTGCCGCGTTGGCTCGGCCGCGTGCTCCCGCAGATCGCCCTCGAGCGCGACGAGCCGGCGGACGACCGCCCCGACAGACCGGCCGACGAACGGGCGGAGCGCAAGGATCGCGCCGAGGACGGGAATCGCGCCGACCAGCCGGCGGGCGACCGTGGCTGAACCGTTCATGCGCTGAAGGTTCCCGGCCTGGGCTGGACCCAGGCCGGGAAGCTGTAGCCGGCGTCCCAGGGAAACCGTCCGTGGCCGTCGTCGAAGGTGAGTTGATGCACCGGCACCGAGTCCTTTGGGAGCCGGCCGTAGAACTGATTCGCGCGGAGCACGATCTGTCCTGGGTTGGGCACTCTCTCCACCGTCGCCAGTCGGCGGAGCAAGTAGCTATCTTCGAAGTCGACCACGAGGTTGAAATCGACAACGACCTCCGTCCCCGCAGACATCTCGGTCCCGGCCAGGATCAGGCCGCTGATCCCGTTCAGCACTTTGCAGGCGGCCTCGGCCCCGAACCCGAAGACCAGCAACTCGGGATGTCCGTGGGCGAACAGGCCGATCGTGTAGGCGAAGCTCGGCTGCCGCTGCTTGGTGCCGATCACATACTCCACCGAGTACCCGAACCACTGGATCGTCTCTGCCAGCCCGCGGTTCGGATCGTCCATTGCCCGAGGCGCAGCCCCATCTCCGTCAGTCATCCAATCCTCCTTCAATCGCTGGTACCAGGGAAAGTACGAGCGATCAGGCGGATTTCGGCCGCTGGTTCGGCAGTTGTGGATTACCGGTGGCGCGAACTCCAAACCCGGCCCCTGTAGATCTGTGGGCGGGTCAAGGTGCGGGTCGCGGCCGACTCTGCGAGGTTCACCATGTCCGTGCACCAGGTAGTCCGGCAGCCGGCCTTCGAGTGGTCCGCCCCCGCTGGGCATGCTGCTCCTGCTGATGACCTGGCCGTGCTCTCCGTGCCGACAATCTCACCGGCCGACATGCTGAACCGCTAGTGGTGGACCCAACCCAGAGCGCAGCCGCGTTCTCCAGCAGCGGAGCGGAGCGAGGCGGGCCGGCCGCCGGTCGGCAGCGTGACCACACGGGAGTCCGCGTCTCCTAAAACCCTCCGAGAAACGGCGAACCGCCCCGGCTCCGCCGCTTCGAGCGGACTGGAACCAGGGCGGTCCACAGGGTTTCACGCTGAACTGGGCTACACGGTCAGCTGCCCGAGCCGGAGCATCCCGGTGGCAGCATCCTGCTCCGGCGGTAGGTAGACGCGCTGGATCGCGACCACGATCGCCTCGGCGACCACATCGCGGAAGCTCGCGTCGGCCAGCCGGGAGGCGTCGTGTGGATTCGTCACGTAGCCGATCTCCAGCCGCACCGTGGGCATCTTGGTCCGGCGCAACAGGTCCCAGGTCTTGGCATGGGTCCGGCAGTCCCGCAGGTCGGTCCGCGCCACGATCTCGCGCTGGACCAGGCCGGCGAACTGCTCGCCGATGCTGGACGACGCGCCGTGCAGGTCAGCGCCGTAGAAGTAGGTCGCGACCCCTTGCGCCTCCGGGTTCATCGAACCGTCGTTGTGCAACGACACGCACAAGTTCGCATCGGTCTCGTTCGCGAACGCGGCCCTGGCCAGCTCGTCCGGCCCTTGGTCCCGCCCGCGGCTCAGATAAGCCCGTACGCCGGTGGCGCCGAGGCGGCCCTCGATCCGCGAGGCGAGGTCGTAGGCGACATCGGACTCGCGCAGGCCGTGGCCCTCCCAGCCGAAGTCGAAGCCACCGTGACCGGGATCGATCACCACGGTCTTGCCGGACAGCCGCGGCCCGGCGGCGCGAACGGCCTCCGAGGCGCGCAAGGCGTCCGGGCGGCCACCGGTCGCCATCGGCCGGATCCGCTGCAGAGCCTTGAAAGTCGAGGGGCCGCAGGTGCCGTCCGACGGCAGGCCCAGATTGCGCTGGAATTCGGTCACCGCTCGCTGGGTGTCGGGCCCGAAGATGCCGTCCACCCGGCCTATGGCGAAGCCGAGTTCCTGCAGCTTGGACTGCAGCGACACCACGTCGTCGCCGGTGAGCGGGTGCGAGACGACGAACGTCAGCAGCCGGTCACCCAGCCGCCAGCGTGCGTCGTCGATCGCCCGGTAGGTCTGTGGACCGACGATTCCGTCGATCATCAGACCGCGTTGCTGCTGGAAGCCTCGCACCGCATTGGCGGTCGCCTCGTCATAGACAAAGCATCCGCCTGGCTCCAGCAGCCCTAGCCGCTGGAGCTTCGCGATGATCTCGGCGACAGCCTCACCGCTGTCGCCGATCCGGTACACCCGTGCGCCGTGCGAGGCTTCCATCAAATCTCCTAGCCGTGCAGCGGAAGAAACTCAGGCCGTGAAGTCTGCCAGTTCCTTCAGCAGCGCGGCCTTCGGCTTCGCCCCGACGATGGACTTGGCAAGTTCCCCGTTTACGTAGACGTTGATGGTAGGGATTCCGGTTACACGGTAGTTGCTCGGGGTGACCGGGTTCTCGTCCACATTCATCTTCAGGAAGGTGAGCTTGTCACCGTGCTCGCCGGCCAGCTCCTCCAGGATCGGCGAGACCTGACGGCACGGCCCGCACCATTCGGCCCAGAAGTCCACCAGCACAGGCTTGTCGCTCTTCAGCACGGTGGCGTCGAACTCGGCGTCGGTCACAGCGTTCATCTTGTCGCCCATGGCGAACTCCTTCAGTGGGGTGCTCGAGGTGGTGAGTGCGGTTCGAACGGAGACAGGCTCGGAAGCGTCCGCGGTGGTCAGGCGTGCTCCTGGGCAGCCAGGTAGCGCTCGGCGTCCAGGGAAGCGGCACAACCCGTACCCGCGGCCGTGACGGCCTGCCGGTAGGTGTGGTCGACCAGGTCGCCAGCGGCGAAGACACCCGGCAGGTTCGTGTTGGTGCTGCTGCCCTTGACCAGGACGTAGCCCTCGTCGTCGAGGTCGACCTGGCCCTTGACCAGCTCGGAGCGCGGGTCGTGGCCGATCGCGATGAACAGGCCGGTGACCGGCACTTCGCGCGTCTCACCCGTGCGGGTGTCGCGCAGTGTCACGCCGGTCAGCTTGCCCTCGCCGTGGATCTCGGCCACTTCGGAGTTCCAGGCGAACTCGATCTTCTCGTTCGCGAACGCCCGCTCGGCCATGATCTTCGACGCCCGCAGCTTGTCGCGGCGGTGCACCAGGATCACCTTGTCGGCGAACCGGGTCAGGAATGTCGCCTCCTCGACCGCTGTGTCGCCACCGCCCACCACGGCGATCGTGTGCTGGCGGAAGAAAAACCCGTCACAGGTCGCACACCAGGACACGCCGTGCCCGGACAGCCGGTCCTCATCGGGCAGGCCCAGCTTGCGGTAGCCAGAGCCCATCGCCAGGATCACCGTCTTGGCCCGGTACTCGGTGCCGGCGGAGTTCTTCACGATCTTGATGTCGCCGGTCAGATCGACTGCGACGACGTCGTCGGGGATCAGTTCGGCGCCGAACCGCTCGGCCTGGCTGCGCATCTCGTCCATCAGCGCCGGGCCCATGATGCCATCGGAGAAGCCGGGGTAGTTCTCCACCTCGGTGGTGGTCATCAAGGCCCCACCAGCCGTCACGGAACCCTCGAAGACGAGCGGCGCCAACTGGGCGCGCGCGGCGTAAACCGCAGCCGTGTAGCCCGCAGGGCCGGAGCCGATGATGATCACGTTGCGGACGGTGGACTCGCTCATGGCGTTCCTTGGTGTCGTCGAGATGGTACGTCGTACTCAACGGATCCTAGAGGCCGACCATTCCCAGCGTATGCACCCCATGGCGCCCGCGGGGCGGTGGACAGCATCCGCTGATGTCAGCGAGTACGCAGCGTGATATTAGTGTCGTAATCCGGCTGAGCTACCCCGCCCGGGCTGCTACAACCCGTGACGACAATCACCTGGATGTCGCGCGGCGAACCACCCTGCAGACCGATCACAGTGGCCCGCTTGCCGTCCACCTTGGCCGGCTGGACCAGCCGGAGTACCGGGTTCGGCCGGCCGGCGGCGTAGTTCTTGGCGCAGGCGATCTCGTCGGCGCCGCCGCGTAGCACCGCGCCGCTGGAACTCTCCAGCAGCCGCTGCACCTGCGGTGCGACCTCCTTGGTCGTCAACGTCGGTACGTGCGGTGTATCGGTCGTGCTGATCCCAGCCGCATCCCTGTCGCTGTTGTCGGCAGTACTGACCACCACGCCGACACCGATCGCGGCGACGACAATCACGCCGGCCGCGGCGAGCATCAACTTCGGCAGATGCCGGCGCGGCTCGTCGCGAAGCTGGACCAGTGAGTGCACGCCCACCGTGGTGGCTCGTAGTACCGACTCGGACATGATCACCGCGTCCAGATGATCGGCCACCTTGCTGGGGATCGGGATGTCCGCGCGGCCCTCGCCGGCCAGGTCCTCGGTCAACTGCAGCAGCGCGTCGTACGTCTGCTGGCAGTCCGGGCAGGCCTTCACATGCTCACGAGCGCGGTGCGCCTCGGGCGCGGGCAGCAGGTTCTCGATCAGGTCGGCGACAGTGTCGGTGTCCAGGTGCTCGAGGTGCTCGCTGGTCGGCAGACCGGAATCGGTCATCGGGAACTCGCCTCCTCACGGGAGGTCCGCAGAGTGGTCATCGGCAAGTAACTCCGGTAGGCATTCGCGTCGGCGTCGCAATTGGGTGACTGCGCTTCGACGGGGCACCTGCTCATTCGGTTCCCACCACTTCTGCCTTGGCGGCGGGGCCAGATGCAGCGGCTGAACCGGACCGGGTGGTCTGCCAGTGCAGCAACAGCGGCAGCAGCCGGGCGCGACCCCGGGCACACCGGCTTTTCACGGTGCCCGGGGCGCAGCCGAGGATGGCCGACGCTTCCTCGATCGAGTAGCCCTCCATGTCGACCAGTACGAGTGCGCTGCGCTGGTCGGGGTTGATCTGCTTCAGGGCGTTCAGGACGTCCAGCCGCCGCTCCCGCACCTCGGCCGGGTCGTCCTCAGCGGGTCCGGCCAGCTCGGCCGCGCGGTCCTCGTCCTCCGGCAGCGGGTCGGCCGCGCGGACCTGGCGCCGGCGGATCCGGTCCAGGCAGGCGTTCACCACGATCCGGTGCAGCCAGGTGGTCACCTTGGCGTCGCC
>JAWWOY010000266.1:0-4860 GCA_033851195.1 Kribbellaceae bacterium
TCGACCTTGTCGGTCGAGACCTCCAGCAGGGGCTCGTCGACGGCAACCGTGTCGCCGACCTGCTTGAGCCAGCGGGTGACGGTTCCTTCGGTGACGCTCTCCCCGAGGGCCGGCAGGGATACAGAGGTCGGCATGACGGTGGTTGCTCCTTCGTCTGATCGGTCTCGGGTCAGCCTACGGTGCCGCTGGGAGTGACGGGATCTGGGTCACAGGCGGGGTCGGGCGCCGAGCGGAGTCGGTGGGGTCGGTGCTTACTCGTGGAAGTGCAAGGGCTTGCCGGCCAGCGCGAGGTGGGCCTCACCGAGGGCCTCGTTCTGGGTCGGGTGGGCGTGCACGAGTGGGGCGACATCGGCCGGGAAGGCCTCCCAGTTGTAGATCAGCTGGGCCTCGCCGATCAGCTCGCCGACACGGGAGCCGACCATGTGCACGCCGACGACGGCGCCGTCCTTGGCCCGGACCAGCTTGACGAAGCCCTGGGTCTTGAGGATCTGGCTCTTGCCGTTGCCGCCGAGGTTGTAGTTCAGGATCTCGACCTCGCCGTACTCGGCCCTCGCCTGCTCCTCGGTCAGGCCGACGGAGGCGACCTCCGGCTCGGAGTAGGTGATGCGCGGGATACCGGTCTCGTCGATCGGGGTCGGGTTCAGCCCGGCGATCTCCTCGGCGACGAAGATGCCCTGCTGGAAGCCGCGGTGCGCCAATTGCAGGCCGGGCACGATGTCGCCGACGGCGTAGACGCCGGGGACGCTGGTACGCAGCCGCTCGTCGGTGGTGACGAAGCCGCGGTCGAGCGCGACCCCGACTTCCTCATAGCCGAGACCCGCCGTGTTCGGGCCGCGACCGACGGCGACCAGGAGGAGTTCGGCCTCGATCACCTCACCACCCGCGACGGTGACCTTGACCCCGTTCTCGGTGGTCTCCACCTGTTCGAACGGCGTACCGGTCTTGAAGGCGATCTTGCGTTTGCGGAAGGCGCGCTCGAGAGCCTTGCTGCAGTCGGCGTCCTCGGCCGGCACCAGCCGGGGCAGCGCCTCGACGATGGTCACCTTGGTGCCGAACGAGGTCCAGGCGCTCGCGAACTCGACGCCGATCACGCCGCCGCCGAGAACCACTGCGGACTCGGGCACCCGGTCCAGCGTCAGCGCGTGCTCGCTGGCGATCACCCGGTGCCCGTCCAGCTCCAGGCCGGGCAGAGATCGCGAGTACGAGCCTGAGGCCAGGATGACGGACTTGGCAGCGTAGGTGGTGCCGGCAACCTCGACGGTGGTCGGCGAGGTGAGCCGGCCTTCGCCCTCGATCACTGTGATACCGCGGGACTTGAGCTGTCCCTGGAGGCCCTTGAAAAGCCGGTCGACGACGCCGTCCTTGTACTTGTTCACGCCGCCCATGTCGACGCCCTCGAGCGTGGTCCGGACGCCGAACTGCTCACCCTCCCGGGCGGAGTCGGCCACCTCGGCGGCATGCAGCAGCGCCTTGGTCGGGATGCAGCCGCGGTGCAGGCAGGTGCCGCCGACCTTGTCCTTCTCCACCAGGGCGACCGACAGTCCGAGGGTAGCCGCACGCAGGGCCGCGGCGTACCCGCCGCTGCCGCCGCCTAGGATCACCAGGTCGTAGGTCGTGTCTGCCGTGTTCGTCACAGGGTTCCTCCGTGCAGCGAGCTCGTGGTCGGCGGGCGGCCCGGATCGCGGTGTTCCACCCGGCCGTCATCTTGTCACCGCCCGGCGGAGGCGTCTTTTCCGGGCCGGATTTGCGGGAGTGGTGGACAATGACTACATGAAGTGGTTCGGTCACCGGCATAGGCCGGGCACGATACGTAGGTCGGATAACCCCGACCAGGCGCACCTGCGAGAGTTCGCCGAAACGCATCAGGGTGTCGAGGGATTCGTCGAGCCGCGCACCGCGGTGACGGACTACACGCTGCTGCTGGTGGCGATCGACGGTGAGTGGACCCGTCGCCGGGTGCCGTCGGTCGAGTGGGCGCACAACTTCGCGAACAAGATGGGCGTCCCGTCGTACGACGCAGCCGTCGTCGGTTACCCGCCCCGAATGCGCGAGTACAACGCCCGCCAGAAGCGCAACGGACTCAACTGACAGTCCTGCCGGCGGTCGGTGGCGACCACTTGCCGGGTCGCCAGTAGCCGGCCGGAGTCAGCTGGCGGAGGCGGCTAGTTCTACCAGGGTGCGGACGGCGTAGCCCGTACCGCCTGTAGGGGTGTAGCCGGAGGGTCCGCCCTCGTTGAAAGCCGGGCCGGCCACGTCCAGGTGTACCCAGTCGATGCCATCGGCAACGAAGTCGCCGAGGAAGGCGGCCGCCGCCAGGGCGCCGCCCCAGGGTTCACCGGTGATGTTCGCCAGGTCGGCGACCTTGGAGTGCGAGCGCAGCTTGTCCAGCATTTCGGCGGGGACCGGCAGCGGCCACATCGCCTCACCTGCGGCGACCGCGGCATCGACCACCCGGTCCCGGGCGGAGTCGGTGTTGGCGAAGGCGCCCGCGATCTTTGTGCCGAGGGAAACGACACACGCGCCGGTCAAGGTGGCCACATCGACGATCAGGTCCGGCTTGTCCTCCGACGCCCGCACCAGCGCGTCGCCGAGTACCAGCCGGCCCTCGGCGTCGGTGTTCAGTACCTCAACCGTCTTGCCGCCGTACATGGTCAGAACGTCGGACGGCCGGGAAGCCGAGCCGGACGGCATGTTCTCGGCCATCGCCGCATAGGTGGTCACCTTGACCGGCAGGCCCAGACGCGCGATCGCGACAGTGGCCGCAACCACCGCGGCGGCACCGGCCATGTCGGCCTTCATGCTGACCATGCCGCTGGAGGTCTTCAGGGACAGGCCGCCCGAGTCGAACGTGATGCCCTTGCCGACGAAGGCCAGGTGGGTGACCGGCGACTTCGGGGTGTAGGTGATCCGGACCAGCCGCGGCGGGTTGGTGGAGCCCTGGCCGACGCCGAGGATGCCGCCGAAGCCGCCCTTGGCGAGCGCCTTCTCGTCCAGCACCTCGACCTTGACGCCGTGCTCCTTGCCCAGTTTCAGCGCGAGTGCCGCGAACTCGGCAGGGTGCAGGTCCGACGGCGGCGTGTTCACCCAGTCGCGCACCTGGTGCACGGCGTCGGCGACCACCTCGGCCCGCTCCAGCGCGGCCTTCGCCTCCTTGTTGCGAGCGAGGTCCGTCAGCACGATGAGATTGCCCGGAGCATCGTCATTCGCCTCGGACTTGTACGCCGTGAACGCGTACCGGCCGATCAGTGCGCCCTCGGCGACGGCCCGGACACACTCGGCGTCGGGCGTCGGCAGCGCGAACGCGACGGACTGCGCGGTCTTGGCGGCCCGGACGCCGACGCCGGCCGCGGTCCGCAGGTCCTCGGTCTTCAGTGCACCGTCGGGCGCCGCGCCCAGGCCGACCGCGATCACGGTGGCGGACTTGCCGGTCTTCGGGCCGGGCACCTTGGTGACCTCACCGGACTTGCCGGTCGCGCCCAGACCGGCCAGCACCTCCGCGAGCTTCCCGCCGTACGACGCGTTCAGCGACTCGGTACCGGCGGTCAGGGTGACGCCGCCGGCGAGTTTCACCACACCGATGACGACCACGTCGGTCTTGACGCCGGCCGCATCGGATTTGCTCAGGGTGATGGTGCTCACGAATTCCTCAGTCCTCCTAGACCGTGCCACTGTTGCGCCGGTCATGACGGTACGTGAATTGCTGCCTCCGCATGTTACGCGGCTCGCGCGTTGCCGATCGCCCCGTCCGGGAACACTGTCCGGTAAGTTCCGCTGCATGACCGAGTCTGCCGCGTTGAAGAAGTCCCCGTTGCACGAGCGGCACGTGGCGCTCGGAGCCAAGTTCGCCGAGTTCGGTGGCTGGGAGATGCCGCTGGAGTACAGCGGGGTCGTCGCCGAGCACACCGCCGTCCGTACGTCGGTCGGGGTGTTCGACGTGAGCCACCTGGGCAAGGCGACGGTCAAGGGCCCGGGCGCCGCGGCGTACGTGAATGCCTGTCTGACCAACGACCTGGGCAAGATCGCCCCGGGCCAGGCGCAGTACACGCTGTGCTGCGTGGACAGTGGGCCTCAAGCGGGCGGCGTGGTGGACGACTTGATCGCCTACCTGCACGCCGACGATGACGTGTTCCTGATCCCGAACGCGGCCAACACCGCCGAGGTGGTCCGTCGACTCGCGGCCCAGGCACCCGACGGTGTCTTGGTGACCAACACCCACGACGACTACGCGATCCTGGCCGTGCAGGGCACGAAGAGTGACGAGGTCGTGGAAGCGATCGGTTTGCCGGTCGGTCACGACTACATGTCCTTCGTGGTCGCCGACTTCTCCGGTACGCCGGTAGTGGTGTGCCGCACGGGTTACACCGGCGAGCGCGGCTACGAGCTCGTCGTACCGAACGAGGCGGCAGTGGCGGTCTTCGACGCACTGCTGGCGGCAGGCGAGCAGTACGGCATCGTCCCGGCCGGCCTCGGCGCCCGCGACACCCTGCGCACCGAGATGGGCTACCCGCTGCACGGCCAGGACATCTCTTTAGAGATCACCCCGGTGCAGGCGCGGTCCGGCTGGGCCGTGGGCTGGAAGAAGGAGTCCTTCTGGGGTCACGAGGCTCTGCGAGCGGAGAAGGAGGCCGGGCCGACCCGGATCCTGCGCGGCCTGCGCGCTGTCGGCCGTGGCATCCCGCGCCCACACATGACGGTCTTGGACCCGGCCGGTACGACGCTGGGCGAGGTGACGTCCGGCACGTTCTCCCCGACGCTGAAGAAGGGCATCGCGCTGGCGCTGCTCGACGCAAGCGTCAAGGACGGCGACCAGGTGGCTGTCGACATCCGCGGCCGGCAGGAAGTGTTCGACGTGGTCAAGCC
>JAWWOY010000362.1:0-7185 GCA_033851195.1 Kribbellaceae bacterium
GCTGCGGGCCGCGTTCTGCTCGCTGTTCCCGATCGGATTGTTCTTGTGTGTCGGCGGCCGCGAACACCGCTCGCTTCAGGACCTCGTACTGCGTACCTCGGTCATCTACGACTGGCAGCCCAGGCAACCCAGGCCAGTGGGCTCCCGATGATCACCCGGTGGGGATGAGGACGAGGCGGCCTGGTGTCGACGACGCTTGCAGCCTCAGCAATTCGACGAGGAGTTGACCATGTCAGACACAAACCTAGGCACACCGACGCCGAAGCACTCGGGTCCGGAAACGTCAGCGGGTAGTGGGGGCGGGCCGGCCGAGCCGCAGACAACCGGCTGGGTCGGCTGGATCGTCTTCGCCGGCGTGATGATGCTGGTGCTGGGGATGTTCCACGCTTTCCAGGGTCTCATCGCCCTGTTCCAGAAGGACTACTACCTCGTGGCGGCGAACGGTCTCACCGTCCACCTCGACTACACCGGATGGGGCTGGACGCATCTGATCTTCGGCATTGTCGTCGTCGCGGCAGGTGCCGCACTTCTCGTCGGTCAGATGTGGGCCCGGGTCGTCGCCGTGGTTCTCGCAGTCCTGAGTACCGTGGTGAACGCTGGGTTCCTTGCGGCGTACCCGGTCTGGTCAGCGATCATGATCGCTGTCGACATCCTGGTGATCTGGGCGTTGACGGTGCATGGTGGCGAGATGCGGAGCAGCAACGAAGAAGCCCAAGCGTCCTTCCGGTGAGATCGGTGCGTTGCCGTCCGTCCGGTTCCTCGCCTGGTTCGCCCTGGCGCGCTGGTCGGTCAGGCAGCAGGGCGTGACGGCAGGAGTCCCAACTCCCACGCACGTCGTACGGCTTCGTTGCGTCGTGAAGCGCCCAGCTTGCGCAGAATGCTGCGCACGTGGCTTCGGACGGTGTTCACAGAGACGAACATCGTCTTCGCGATCTCGTCAGTGGTGAGCAGCTCCGCAAGGTACTCCAGCACCTCCTGCTCCTTGCTGGTCAGGGGAATGGGTCGGGCCGCGCCATCGCGCCGTACGTCCGGCGATTGGTCGCCGGAGGCCCCAGCGGCCTGGTCCGCACATCGCGTTCGATCTGGCCTGCGGAGCCAGGGGTGGCGCGCCACCACATCACCGCTGGGCCGGAGCATCCCGCACACCGCCGGCGGCGCCTCGAAGAACGGGCGTCGAAGACGCTCGGGCGCCGCCAGTCTCAGCGCACGCTCGAGACAGACCCTGCTGCGGCCCGGGTTCCCTTCCTTGATCGAGTGCGCGGCTTGGACGAGCCAGCCGTCTACCAGCTCTTCGAGGGGGACAGTCCCGCGCTGCGCGGTGAGACGCGGCGGCAGAACCGGTGAACTCTCTCCGACCTCGATAGCCGCTCGCTGCAAGACCAGGAGCGACCCGACCTGCTTGCACCCGTGGGACCGCTCGATCACGCTGATGGCTTCTCGAGGCAGGCGCCGCGCCACAAGCAATTTCGCCTGGTCCACGACGAAGGACTGGCCGAGCCAGTCGGCCTGTCGTGCTCCATAGCTGTTGCGCGCGGCTCGTAACTCCGCACTGGCAAGGTCGACGTCTCCCCCTGCCCACAGCAGTCGGGCCCGGACGAGGGCCAGTGCGGCTGCGAGCACCCTTGTGTCGTAGGTCGCTTCGGCTTCATCGGCGCGATGCACCAGATCTCGCGCTGTCGTCAGATCGCCTTGGTCGGCACGTACCCAAGCCTGGGCCACGATCGCTGATTGAGGCTCGCGCAGCTCAGTTCCACCGGAGTCTGCCAGGGCCGCCGCCTGCGCGGCGATCTCGGCAGACTGCCGCAGGTGTCCCCACACCGCCTCCACCAGCGCGGCCATACCCAGGAGTTCTGCCAAGGCTTCCTCCCCACCAGTTGCCTCGGCGACCGAGATCCCGTCAGTCAAGGCGGCCAGCGCCGCCTCGAAGTCGCCACGCTGGAGCAGGACGCGGCCTTTGCATCCAGCGACGAGCATCCTCAGTTCGGGATGCGTGGACACGGATGCCGCTCGGAGGGCACCCTCCGCGGCGAGCACCGCATCCAGCCCTGCGTCGATGTCTGTCCCGAGACTCGCAGAAACCGCCTGCAGCACCGTGATCGCCGTCTCGCATGCCTGTGCCCGACGAGGGGCGTCGTCCTCCAGACAGTTCCGGGCCTTGCTGAGTTCTGACGCACACAGGGCGACATCGAACCCGGTGAGCGCCAGTGCTGCCCTCACCACCGCGACCTCAGCGCCGTCCAGGTCGTCGGGAAGATCTGCGAACAGCAACTCCAGGAGCCGGCGTTGACGGCCGGTGAGCAGGCGCCCGATATCGAGGTCGTCGACCAGGTACCGCGCGGCGTCCCCCCACTGCTGTGCCGAGATGGCGTGCCGGATCGCCGCCAGCCGCTCGCCGTTCTGGGCGAACCAGCCGGCGGCGACGCGGTGCAGCACGGGGACCAGGGCGGGCTCCTCGAACGTCAGTTGGTTGCGAAGGAACTGGCGGAAAAGGGATTGGTAGCTGTAACGACCGTCAGCCCCGGGAACAGGCTGGATGAACGAGTTCCCGTGGGAGATGAACTCCAGCGACCGGCGGTCACAGGCGCGACCTGTCAGCGCCTCGGCCAGCGCCGGCTGAAGCATGTCCACGATGCAGGTCCGGAGCAAGAATTCCCGCAGCTCTGGCGGCTGCGCGTCGAGCACCTCGGTCATCAGGTACGCCGCGACGTTCCCGGAGTCGCCGCGGAACTCACGGATCGCGTGCCTCGTATCGGCGTTCCCTGCCAGACTCATGGCCGCGAACGTCAGGCCCGCGGGCCAGCCATCGGTTCGAGCCTGGAGATCGGCCACCTCCGCTGGAGTCAGATCGAGCTTCTGCCGCTGCATCAGCGTGGCCGCCTCTTCGGCCGTGAAGGCCAGCTCTGCCGCACGAATCTCGGCGAGGGCGCCCTCCAGCCTGTAACGATGCAACGGAAGGGGTGGGTCCGTGCGTGTCAGCAGGACTACCCGCAGTCTGCCGGCGCAGCTGCGGATGAGGCGATGGAGGCTGTTCCCGAGCTCTGGCGTGAGGGTGAAGTCACCGCAGTCCAGCACGAGCACCGCCGCTTCCTCGTCGGCGGTTGCCTGTTTTGCTTCGAGTAGGGACTCCAAGAGATCGTCAGGCTGCTCGCTGGTGACGTCCATCGTGAGGTGCGTGACCGCACCCGGGGCCGCAGCGAGAACTTCCCAGCAGGCCAGGAGCACCGTCTTGCCGAAACCCGCCGGCGCACTGACGAGCGTCAACGGCCGCTGCACCCCCTGGCTCACGAGGTCGATCAGACGGCGCCGTACCACCGTCCCCGCAGGGAGTGACAGTGGTAATTCGGGTGGCGCCGGCCCCGCAAAACGTACGCGTTCGGTCACCTCGTGCTGATCGCCTGGCATCTGCCCTCCTGGCGAGTGACGGTCAGGAATCTCGCGTCGGGGCGGTGCGCGGCGAGTGCGCTTTTCGACGGAAACACGGGATCGTCCGCGAAACCAGGGGTCAAAGGTCCCGAGACCCACGAGGCCGCCCCTTCGGCCCTGTTGGTGAAACAGCTCTTGTGCAGGATCTGCCGCAGTGCCGCTAGTTCACCCCGCAGGGATGGTGCCGCCCAAGTCCGGCTTTGCCACCGTTGAACGCATAGGGAGCGGGTTCCGAACGGAGCAGATCCATGGCCCAGACGACGTACGAGATCCGCGTGGCGGGCGCCGTACCGGAGCGGGACCTTCGGGACATGGGCGCGGTGACGCTGTCCGTCGACCGGGTGAATACCGTTCTTTACGGCATCCCGGATCAGTCGGCGCTCTACGGACTACTCGCGCGACTTCGGGCACTCGGTGTCGAGGTCATCGAGGTACGCCGCATCCCGGACCCGTCATCCGCGCGGACTGATTCGAGCGATGCCGACCCCGGAGGACCAGACGATGAGACCAGTTGAGCGCCACAACTCGTCGTACCAGGTTGTCGTACCGGGTGAACTCGCGCCCGCATTCCTCGCTTTCTGCGCCCCCGTGCGGGCCGAAGCCAGCCAGACCACCAGCGTCTTCCAGCTCAGGGCGCAGGACGGGCAAGGCATCGCCGATATCGCGGCGACCCTGCAGGCAGCCGGACTGATGATCCTGAGCATCCGGCAAGTCACGATGCGGGAGACCTGGGCTATCACCGGCCTCTCCGCCTGAAAGCCGATGTCCTCATCCAGCACGGGTGATGACGCCCGTCCTGGCGGTCGCACAGGGTGGATCCCGATGACCGACTGGAGGATTTATCATGGCCGATGCGTTCCGGGGTTTGGTGAACATTGACATTCGTGACTCCGTACCGGACTGGACGCCGTACGAGCAGCCGAAGGCACCGCCGGGAACGCCGAACGTGCTTTACATCGTCCTGGACGACGTCGGGTTCGGGGCGCTCAGCTGCTACGGCGGGCTGATCGACACCCCGAACATCGATCGCATCGCGGGAGCCGGCCTGCGCTACACCCAGTGGCACACCACGGCGCTGTGCTCGCCGACCCGGTCGTGCTTGCTGACAGGGCGGAACCACACCACGAACGGGATGGCGTGCATTACCGAGTGTGCCAGTGGCTTTCCGAGTAGCAACGGGCACATCCCGCCCTCCTGCGCCACGCTGGCCGAGATGCTCGTGGACCGGGGATTCAGCACGGCCGCAGTTGGCAAGTGGCACCTCACCGCCGAGGATGAGATGAACCTCGCCTCCACCCGGCGGAGCTGGCCATTGGGCCGGGGGCTCGACCGGTTCTACGGGTTCCTGGGCGCCGAGACCAACCAGTGGTACCCGGACCTGGTCCACGACAACCACCCCGTGGACCAGCCCCGTACGCCGGAGGAGGGCTACCACCTCAGCGTCGACCTCACGGATCGCGCCATCGAGTACATCGACGATGTCAAGGCCATCGCGCCCGAGCGACCCTGCTTCATCTACTACGCGCTCGGTGCCGCGCATGCCCCGCACCACGTGCCGCAGGAGTGGGCCGACCGCTACCGAGGGCGGTTCGACGCCGGCTACGAGGCAGCACGCGAGCAGATCCTGGCGCGGCAGAAGGAGCTCGGCATCATCCCCGAGAACACCCAGCTCCCCCAACTGAACCCCGTCGGCGCACCGGGTGTGACCCAGGGTCCGGACGGAAAGCCGTTCCCGGCGCTGGACTACACCAAGCCCTGGGATGGTCTTTCCGAAGAGGAGAAGAGGCTGTTCTCCCGGATGGCGGAGGTCTATGCCGGCTTCCTCTCGCATGCGGATGCACAGATCGGGCGGCTGCTGGACCACCTCGAGGAGCTCGAGCAGTTGGACAACACGATCATCGTGGTGGTGTCGGACAACGGCGCCAGCGGTGAAGGTGGCCCCAACGGCTCGGTCAACGAGAACAAGATTGCCAACGGGATTCCCGACGACCTCGAGGCCAACCTGGCCATGCTCGACGAGCTGGGCGGGACGAGGACCTACAACCACTATCCGAACGGCTGGGCGATGGCCTTCAACACGCCGTTCAAGATGTGGAAGCGCTACTCGTTCAACGGCGGCACCAGCGACCCGTGCATCATCTCCTGGCCGGCCGGGATCGACGCTCACGGTGAGCTCCGCGACCAGTACCACCACGCCATCGACATCGTCCCCACCGTGCTGGACTGCGTCGGCGTCGAGCAGCCTGAGACGGTCAAGGGCGTCACCCAGATTCCCATCCAGGGCGTCAGCATGCGCTACAGCTTCGACGCGGCGAACCTGCCGAGCGCCCGGAGCACGCAGTTCTTCTCGATGCTGGGGACCCGTGGGATCTGGCACAACGGCTGGAAGGCCGTCACAACGCACCCTGCCCTCAGCGGCTGGAGCCACTTCGATCAGGACACTTGGGAGCTGTACCACACCGACGAGGACCGGTCGGAGCTGCACGACCTGGCCACTGATGAGCCAGGTCGCCTCACTGAGCTGATCGGGCTGTGGTTCTACGAGGCGGGCGTCAACCATGCGTTCCCACTCGATGACCGCGGAGCCGTCGAGCTCATGACGACACCACGCCCGCAGCTGGTCCCCCCGCGCGATCGCTACGTGTACCGCCCCGGCGGCGCCGAGGTCCCGGAGTCGGTTGCCGTCAATCTGCGCAACCGCTCCTACAGCATCGGCGCGCTCGTCGATATCCCCGGACCAGGTGCGCAGGGTGTGCTGTTCGCGCACGGCAGCCGGTTCGGTGGGCATGCCCTCTATGTCAAGAACAACAGGCTGCACTACGCCTACAACTTCGTCGGCATCATGGAGCAACGGGTGGACGGCACCGAAGACCTCCCGACCGGAGAACAGCTGCTCCTCGCGGCAAGCTTCGAGAAGGAGGGGCAGGACGCAAACGGCATCGCGGAGGGAACGCTCACCCTCTGGTACGGCGACAAGCAGGTCGGTCAGGGCCGGATCAAGACGCAGCCGGGCAAGTTCTCCATCGCCGGCGAGGGGTTGTGCGTCGGCCGGGACAGCGGCGAGCCGGTCACCGACGACTACCCCGGCGAGCCACCGTGGTCGTTCACCGGAGGCAAGCTCCACCGGGTGGTCGTGGACGTCAGCGGCGACCCCTTCATCGACCTGGAGCGCGAAGCCGCCGCGATGGTCGCCCGCGAATGAGCCCGGGCAAGAGCGCCCGCCGCTCATCCGGCGCGGGTGATGACGCCGGGCGCGGGCGACGGCAGTGTGACGAACAGACACAACGCAAGCAGCATGGAACCTTGCACGAAGGAGATGGAAGGCATGGCAGATGCAGAGGTTCACGGGCCCGTTGACTTCGTGCTCATCGAGTTCACCGGCAACCGGCTGACCGGCCGAGCGGCAGAGGAACTCCTGAGTCTTGTCGACCAGGGCATCGTCCACGTCTACGACATCCTGGTCGTCGGCAAGGACGAGAACGGCGCCGCCTACTCGGTCAACCTCGCGGAGGCGGCAGATCAGGTGGGTGGCTTCGCGGACCTCCAAGGAGCTCGGTCGGGCATCCTGGCCGACGAGGACCTCCAGCAGGCAGCCGACGCGATGGAGCCGGGCACCCTGGCGGCCCTGATCGTCTACGAGAACACCTGGGCAATTCCGTTCGTCGCCGCGGCCAGGGAGTCCGGCGGGGAGATGATCGCGGGTGGGCGCATCCCGGCGCAGGACGTGATGGATGCGTTGGAAGGCATGGATGCCAAGGAATC